>NZ_JBKOTX010000044.1:0-33695 GCF_047086965.1 Roseovarius halophilus (ex Wu et al. 2025)
GGGCGGCGCGCGCAGGTCGCGCGGCGCGGTGCCGGGAAACAGCGGCCGGCCGTCCAGCGGTCGGCCATACGGGTCGACAACGCGCCCGATCCAGTCATCGGACGGCGCGATGCCCGAAGCGCCCTTCAGAACCGCGCGGTCACCCCGTGCGATTCCCTCCGGCAGGGCCTCGGGCAGAACCGTCACGTCCGCTTCGCCAAGCCGGACAACCTCGCCCGGTACGGTCGCCCCGTCTCGCCTGAAAAGACGTACCCGATCCCCGAGCGCCGCACTGTCGGACACGCCCCCGATCCGGACAAGCCCGTCATCGATGCCGGTCACGCGCCCGACGACGTGAACAGACCGCAAGTCGGCGATTTCAGCCCCGAGGCCGGCAAGTGGATTTCGCTGCATCGCGCTCTCCGCAAATTTCCCGAAAACAATTTCTAAAGGAATCACGGTTAAGCCTTGATTGAAACGCACCGAGGGAGAATCCCGATGTTCCAGAATCTCGATATCTTCAAGACAGCCCATGCCATGGCCAGCCATGCCGGGGCCCGGCAAACACTCGTGGCACAGAACATGGCCAACGCCGACACGCCGGGATATGCCGCCCAGGACCTGCCGGCGTTCGCGGAAATCCACCGGCAGGGCCCGCAGGGTTTTCGCCCCGTCGTCACCCGGGCTGGCCACATGCTGGCGCCGCAGGGCAATTCGGGCCTGCCGCCCGCGCGCGAACGCCACGATGCCGTCGCCGATCCGAATGGGAATTCCGTCTCCCTGGAAACCGAGATGCTGAAAGCGGTTGACGTCAAACGCCAGCACGACCGCGCCATCGCGATCTACCGATCGTCCCTGACCGTGCTGCGCACGGCTCTTGGCCGCCAGTAAGGGACCAGGACAATGACCGGATTCACGAACGCGCTTGATCTCGCTACCGGTGGGCTCAAAGCCCAGGCACAGCGGCTTCGGCACGTGTCCGAAAACATCGCGAACGCGGACACGCCGGGATATCGCCGCAAGCTGGTGAATTTCGAAACCCGAAGCGACCCCGCGACGGGCACCGTAAACGTGGCCGCAGCGCGCGTAACGCTCGACCGCAGCGCGCTGGAACAGGTTCACGACCCGGCCCATCCGCTGGCTGACGGGACAGGCCATTACAAGGGCTCGAACGTCAACCTCGTGATCGAGCTCGCCGACGCGCGCGAGGCGCAACGCAGCTACGAGGCCAATCTGAAGGTTTTCGAACAAACGCGAAAGATGTCCTCGGGCCTGATGGATCTGCTGCGCAGATAGCCCTGAAACACATGGAAACGGAGGTCCAGAATGGATGTAAGCACGATCGACGCGGTTCAGAAATATGCCGCGTCCCGCCCCGCCACCGAGGCTGAGCCGGCGACCGGCACCGCGTCGGACACCTTTGCCGGCATGGCGAGGGATTTCGCCGCGACCTTGCGCGAGAGCGAGGAACAAGCGACGTCCGCGATGACCGGCGAGGCGGATCCGCATGCCCTTGTCCAGGCCCTGGCGCAAACGGAACTGGCGGTGGAAACGGCCGTCACGGTGCGCGACCGTGTCGTCGAGGCCTATCAGCAAATCCTGAGGATGCCGGTCTGACGATGCTGGACGAGATCTTCTTCTTCGACACGATGCGACAGGGGCTCTGGGTTGCCGTCATCGTCTCGTTCCCGATCCTGACCGTCGCATTGCTGGCCGGCCTGATCGTCGGGCTATTCCAGGCGCTGACGTCGATCCAGGAACTGACACTGACCTTCGTGCCGAAACTGGCCGCCATCGCTGCCGTTTTCTGGCTCACCATGGGCTTCATGACACAAGCGATCGTTTCATTTTTCCAGGATCGGCTCATTCCGCTGATCATAGGAGGTTAGGATGGAAAACGCAGGATACGCGACCCTGTCACGCCAATCGGGCCTGATACGCGAGTTGCAGGTGGTGGCCAACAACATCGCCAACGCCTCCACGGCCGGGTTCCGGCAGGAAGGCCTCGTTTTTGCCGAACACGTCAAGAAAACGCGGGAGGGCCCGCCGCTGTCGATGCCGCATGCCAGCATCAGCAACACGTCACTGAGCCAAGGCTCGCTCCGGGAGACGGGCGCGCGGCTCGATTTCGCGATCGAGGGCGACGGGTTCTTCCAGGTCCAGACGGCCGAAGGCCCGCGCCTCACCCGCGCGGGCAACTTCACGCTGTCGGGCGCAGGCGACGTGATGACGAGCGACGGCTTCCCGGTGCTCGACGCCGGTGGCGCCCCGATATTCGTGCCACCGGACGCGCGGGATGTCAGCGTCGCCAGCGACGGCACGATCACCGCCGACGGACGTCCGCTGGCGCAGATCGGGATCGTGATGCCGGCAGACCGTCTGGACCTGCAACGCGAAGACGGCGTCCGGTTCCGGACCGAAGGTCCCTTGGAGCCGGTGGCGGAGCCGCGCATCCTGCAAGGTTTCGTGGAAAGCGCCAATGTCGACCCGGTGACCCAGGTCGCGCGCATGGTCGAGATACAGCGCGCCTATGAGCTGGGGCAAAGCTTCCTCGACGCCGAGAACGAGCGCATCCGCTCGGCCATCGAAACCCTTACCAGATAAGACAGGATACACTCATGCGTGCCTTGCAAATCGCCGCGACCGGGATGGCTGCCCAGCAAATGCGTGTCGAAACGATCTCGAACAACCTCGCCAACATGTCGACAACCGGCTACAATACGCGCCGCGCGGAATTCTCGGATCTTCATTACCAGCAGTTCGCGCGCGCAGGTACGGTGAACGCCGCCGATGGCACGGTGCTGCCGACCGGTGTCCAGCTCGGCCTCGGTGTCAGGCCGGCGGCGGTTTCGGTACACTTGTCCCAAGGATCGCTCTCGGCCACGAACGGCGACCTGGACCTCGCGATCGAGGGCAACGGCTACCTCGAGGTCACCCTGCCCTCGGGCCAGTCGGCCTATACGCGCGACGGCGCCCTGAAGCGTACGGCCGACGGCCTGATCGTCACGTCCGACGGCTATCCCGTGATCCCGGAAATCACGATTCCGGAGGATGCCCGCAGCATCTCGATCAATGCCGACGGCGAGGTTTTCGCCTTCTTCCAGGAAACCGCGGAGCCGCAACTTCTGGGCCAATTCTCGCTCGCGGGGTTCACGAATCCTAAGGGGCTGGAGGCGATGGGCAGCAACCTGTTCCTCGAAACCGAAGCCTCGGGACCGTCGGTCATCTCGGCGCCGGGGCAGGACGGGCTGGGCGTCCTCCGGCAGGGCTATCTCGAGGACAGCTCGGTCGACGCCGTTCGCGAGATCACCGAACTCATCGAGGCGCAGCGCGGCTACGAGCTCAACGCCAAGGTCATATCCGCCGCGGACCAGATGCTTGGCGCGACCACGCAGGTGCGTTGATGAAACGGCTGGCCTGTCTCGTGCTCCTTGTCTCCGCGCCACCGGCTTGGGCGGATTACGTCGTGGCCGCGCACACGATCCGCGCGAACACCGTACTGACCGCAACCGACATCGCAATCAAGCCCGGCACGATCCCCGGCGGTGCCGCCCCGGAGGACCTGATCGGCAAGGAAGCCCGGGTCAGCCTGTACGCGGGCCGTCCGATACGCCGCGCGGACGTCGGCGCACCTGCGATCGTTGCGCGCAACCAGATCGTGACACTTGTCTACCTGCAGGGAGCGCTGCGCATCTTGACCGAAGGACGGTCGCTATCGCGCGCGGGCGCCGGGGAGCGCGTGAGGGTGATGAACCTGTCCTCCAGAACAACCGTTTTCGGGCGCGTGTCCGAAACAGGCGACATAATCGTTTCCGAGTAGGAGAAAACATGCGTCTCCCCCCATTTGCCGTTCTCGGGCTGCTGACCATAACCGCTGCCTGCGGCCGGTTGGACCACCTTGGCAAACCGCCGGATTTCACCCCGACGCTCGATTCCGACGAACAGGTCGCCATGCTAAACCCCGGCCTGCCGCTGGAAACAACGCCGGCAGCCTCGACGCACCGGTCCTCGCTGTGGAGTGGCGGGCGGCATTCGCTGCTGGGTGACAGGCGGGCGAGGAAGCGGGGCGACATCCTGACCGTCGTCATCGAGATCGACGAGGAGGCCGAGATTTCGAATTCCACCTCCCGCTCGCGGTCGTCCTCCGAAAATCTCTCGATTCCCCAGCTTCTGGGGATACCGCAACGCCTCGACCGTGAATTGCCAGAGGGCGCATCGCTGGGTAACGCCGTTTCCGTGGACTCGGGCAGCCAGACGGGCGGCGACGGCAGCGTCAGCCGCCGCGAGGAACTGACCCTGAGGATGGCCGCCACCGTGATGCAGGTATTGCCGAGCGGGGTTCTGGCAATTCAGGGGTCACAGGAAATCCGCGTGAACTTTGAACTGCGCGAACTGCTGGTGACGGGATATGTCCGCCCCGAAGACATCTCGCGCCGGAACCAGATCACTTATGACAAGATCGCCTCGGCGCGGATTTCCTACGGCGGCCGCGGACAGATCACGGATGTGCAGCAGCCGCGATACGGCCAGCAGATACTCGACGCTGTTCTACCTTTCTAGGAGGTTCCATGATCCGGACACTTCTTCTTGCCGCCGTGCCCCTGCTGGCCGTTGTCGGCGGCGCGGGCGCCGGCTACTTCCTCAAGGCGGGTTCCGAAAGCAGCCGATCCACCGCGGAAGCCGCGAAGCCGGACCAGAAGGCGACGCCGCCGAACGCGACCGCGGAAGATGCAACCGCGCTCGAATACGTGAAGCTGAACAACCAGTTCGTCGTCCCCATCGTCACCGAGGACAGGGTCGATGCGCTGGTTGTCATGTCGCTGAGCGTGGAAGTCGCGCAAGGCAGCGCGGAAACTGTCTATACGCGCGAGCCGAAATTGCGGGACGCGTTATTGCAGGTTCTTTTCGACCACGCGAATCTCGGCGGGTTCGAGGGCCGTTTCACCGATGCGCGGAACATGGATGTGCTGCGCACCTCGCTCTTCGAGACGGCCCGCGGCGTGCTTGGCGACACCGCCAAGGGAGTCCTTGTCACTGACATCGCCCGACAGGACGTCTGACCGGGCCGGCCGGTGCGCGGCCGCCGCGAGTCTGGCGCCCGCTCAGCGGCGCCGCGGCGCGGCGGCCGTCAGCGCGATCAAATGATCCGCCTGCAAATCCTGTCTCTGCTGCCTGCGATGGTGTTGCTGTCGCACGGCCGCGTCCCGCATGAGGGTCGCCGCCTGATCCCGACCGTGGGCCACCGTGACGCGGGCCGTCTGGTGCGACTTCCGGGCGAGAACAAGCGCGAGTTGCCGGTTCATCTCGGCACGTTTCGCCTCCATCCAGCCGCGCCACGCCACGTCGGCCCCGATACTCCGGGCCTCCATGTGATCCGGGTCACGCAGTGCCCCGGCGTGCCGCCGCTCTTCGAGAGCGGCAAGAGCTCGGCGCAGCGCCGCCTCCTCGGTGGCCACGGCCCGCAGTTCCGCCTGTCGCGCCTGAAGGACAAGCCCGGTCAATTGCGCGATGTCATCGTCGTGACGCCTCATGCCCCGCGCGCGCCTGCCTTGCGCCGCATCGCCTCGGCAAAACGGATGGCCGCCGCGACCGGGCGGTAGTATTCCGGCGCGATCTCGTGGCCGACCTCGGTCACCGCATAAAGCGCGCGCGCTGTCGGCGGATCGCTCCGGACAGGCACACCATTGTCGTCGGCCACGCTACGGATCGCCTGCGCCAGATGATCCTGCCCCTTCGCCACGCATACAGGCGCAGACCCGGGCGAACGGCTCCATTTCAGGGCGACAGCGAAATGCGTCGGGTTGACCAGCACCACATCGGCATCGGCCACGTCCGCAACCGACTGGTCGGATGTCATGCGCGCGGCCCGCTGGCGGCGTTCCTGCTTGATGTGGGGGTCGCCCTCGTGCTTCTTGTGCTCGTCCTTCATCTCCTTCTGGGACATGCGGTTGCGCCTGAGATGATCATGCCGCTGCCACAGGTAATCCACCGCCCCGATCCCGAGCGAAATCAGCACCACGACCAGCATGAACTCCGTCAGCATGGCCCCCATGACGGACCCGACGATCCGTGGATCGCCGTGCAGGACGCCGGCCATGTCCGACAGCCTGAACGTGAGGAAGGCCCCGAGGAGCGTCGAGAAAAGAAGCAGCTTCGCGAAACTCTTGGCGAATTCGAAAAGGCCGGACCAGCCGTACTTGTTGCCGGCGTTGCGGATCGGGTCGATCCGGGAGAGGCGCGGCCTGAGCTTGTCGGGCGAGAATACCATTCCGCGCTGCGCAAAGGCGGCGAGAAGCGCCATGCCGGCCGGCAGGAGAATCCAGGCGCCAAGCGCCATCGCCACCGCGCCCAGCAGTCCGCCGACCGGCGCGGTCGCGCCGCCGCCGAAGAAAAGAGGCGCGAAGCCCGGCGCCTGGTCAATGAGTGTCATCAGGCTGGTGCCCAGATGGGCGACGCTTTGCTGGCCGAATGCCAAGGCGGCCAAGAGGAATCCGGCGTACCCCCCCGCGGTCACCAGATCGGCGGAGCGGGCGATGTCGCCTTTCTGCCGCAACTCGTCCAGCTTCTGCTGTGTCGGATCATGTGGCTTGTCCGTTTCGTCGTCCTGTTCGGCCATCCGTCACCCCCCGAAAGGATTTTCAACGAAGCCGAAGAGCGCCTCCGCCCAGATGCCGAGCATCGTCGGTGCCAGCAAATAGAGCAGGAAAAGCCCGGCCCCGGTGATGACAGGCGCCCCCACGAACACCACGAGAAGCTGCGGCATCGCCCTGTTTATTACGCCGAGGGTCAGATTGTAGACGAGCGACACGAGAACGAACGGCGCGGCGAGCATGAAGGCGAGGGAAAAGGCCTGCGCGATCCGGGCGACGCCCCATTCGGCAATGACGCCCGGATCCGGCACCACCCCGAGCGGCAGCACGCGATAGCTCAGCACGAGCATCTCGGTCACCCGGACGTGTAGCCCGAGCACCATGGCCAGTGCGAGCGCACCGACCACGAGAAAATGCCCAAGAGCCGGCAGCGGTGTCACGCCCGCGGCGCCCAGTATCTGCGCCAGCGATGTCGCCTGTGCCGCGATGGCCCCGCATGTCTGCAGCGCGATGATGAAAAGCCGCACCCCGATCCCGAGGAGGAGGCCTATGCCGGTTTCGACGAGTGCCAGCCGCGCGTATCCCGGCATGGTGGAAAGGCGTGTCGAGACCTCGGGGGCGATCAAGGGCGCCGAGACGACAGTGAAAGCGACTGCCAGCACGAGCTTGACACGGACCGGGACCGATTGTTCGCCGAAACCGGGAAACAACGACATGACAGGGCCTACCCGCAAGAAGACGATGGCATGCAGCCAGAAAAGCTCACGGAGATGCGCAAGTGCCTCGGCCGTCATGACGGGGCGTCCACCATGCCGACAAGCGACGGTGTGGCCGTGACGCCTATTTCTTCAAATGAAAGGACTGGAACGCCGATGTTCTTGGCGGACAGGATCGTCCGCAGGAAGCGCCGCCGGATGGTCGATGTCACGACGGCCGGCGCGACCCCATGATCCGCCGCGCGGCCGACCTGCTCGGCGACACCGCTCGTGAGGGAATGGAACATCTCCGGCGGCAGGGCGACATCGAGTTTGCCCTTGTCCCCGTCCACCTGGTAGGCGGTGAACGTATCTTCCCATTCCGGTGCGAGCTGGATCAGCGGCAAGCTTCCGTCCTGTCGCTGCAGCCCCGCGACCAGCTGGAACCCGAGCCTCTGCCGCACGTGTTCGCAGATCATCTCGGGGCGGGCATGCGTTTGCCTTGCCTCGGCCGTGGCTTCAAGGATGAGCGGCAGGTTGCGGATCGAAACCTGTTCGGCTAGCAGCAGCCTGAGCACGGCATGCAGAAGGTCCGTTGGCACGCGGTCCGGCACCAGCTCGTCCAGCAATTTCCGGTTGGCCTCGGCGCGTGCGGGATCGGACAGCCTCACCATCTCGTCGAGCAGCCGCTGCAGGGATTTCATTGTCAGCAACCGGTCGAGATTGCCCTTGATGACTTCCAGAAGATGCGTCGCCAGCACCTCGGCAGGGGTCACCAGCGTGACACCCGACAACGCCGCGTTGTCCCGCGCGGTATCGCTGATCCATCTCGCCGGCGCGCCATAGACCGGTTCGCTCACGTCATCGCCGGCGGGCAGGTCGCCCTGCCCGTCGGGATCCAGTGCCAGCACATGGTCGGATCGCAATGTGCCGCGGGCCTGTTCGACGCCCTGCACGCGGACCAGATACACTCCGCTCGGAAGGCCGGGATCATCCGTGAGCCGGATTTCCGGCAGGATCAGACCGAAATTCTCGGCGATATGGCGGCGCATGTTCTCGATACGCGCATCGAGGCCGACACCGGAATCAAGGATCATGTCGACGAGGTCCGGGGAGAACTCGACATGGATGTCGTCGAGTTCGAGAATGTCCCCGATGGACTTGCCCGGCTCCTCGGGCACTTGCGACGGTTCCGGGCCGGTCTCGGCCTCGGCGGGCACGGTGCGGGCGAGGTAAATGGCGGCAAAGCCCAGAACGACCCCGCCCAGCAGGAAAGGCAGGAATGGCAGTCCCGGGACAAGGGCGAAAAGCACCATGAGCACCGCCACGGTCGCGATGGCCTGCGGGTGGCGGCCGAACTGGTCTACGATGGCGAGATCCGTCGCGCCCTGCGTGCCGCCCCGTGCCAGAAGGAGCGCCGAGGCGATCGAAATCACGACCGCGGGAATTTGCGTGACGAGCCCGTCGCCAACCGTGAGGATGGTGTAGGTCTCGAACGCCTCGCCCAAGGGCATGTCATGTACGACCGCGCCCATGATCAGGCCCATCACCAGGTTGAGCAGCGTGATCAGAAGCCCGGCGATCGCGTCACCCTTGACGAATTTCGATGCGCCGTCGAGTGACCCGAAAAATGTCGTTTCCTGTTGTTCGCGCTGCCGCCTCTCCCGCGCCTCGTTATGGTCGATCGCCCCCGCCGAGACATCGCTGTCAATCGCAAGCTGCTTGCCCGGCATCCCGTCCAGCGCGAAGCGTGCCCCCACCTCGGCCATCCGCGCGGCGCCTTTGGTGATGACCATGAAATTGACGATGAGCAGAACCCCGAAAACCACGAGACCCAGAAAGATGCTACCGCCCATGACGAAGTTGGCGAACCCTTCGATTACCCCGCCCGCGGCCCCGGTCCCGGCGTGCCCCTCGCCGATAATGAGTTTCGTCGAGGACACGTTTAGAGACAGCCGCAGCATCAATGACGCGAGCAGGACAGTCGGGAAGGCCGAGAAATCCAGCGGTTTCTCGATGAAGAGCGTCACGGTGAAGATGAGAATGGCGAGCGCGAAAGACGCCGCCAGACCGATATCGAGGACCCAGGCCGGCATCGGCAGGATCATCATGATGATGATCGCCATCAAGGCAAGCGCGAGCAAGACCGTTGGTTGAAAGAACTTCGCGGGGTCACCGAACACAGACATATCAGATACCCCCGGCATCCCTGTCGAGATTGATCATCGCACTGGCGGATCCATCCTCCAAGGGGACAAGTGACCCAAGGGTCTGTCGGCCCGCCTTGCGCTGCAGAAGCCGGAAGCCGTTTCGCGCGGTCCCGCGCGGCACGTCCTTGCGCACGGCATCGCTGGTCCGCGCGACACTGCCGGAGGTGAGCCCCTCCCGGACACGTTCGAAAATGCGGTCGAAGCGCGCGCGATAGCGCTTGGCATGTCTGGGCGTTCTGGAATGATAGGCGCCGGCGGCCTGCGACCAGTCCCGCGTTTCGTCGTGAAGGCGTGCGAGGAAGCTGGCGGCATACCGCGCATTTTCAAGAGGATCGAACATCTGTCGCAGTGACTCGAACGCGGCGCCGTGCCATCTGTAGTTGATCTGGAAGCAGCCGACATCGAAATTGCGCGCGCCTTGGTTGAAGTTCGTGAGGACATGGGCAAGGGCGGCATCCATGGTATCGAACCATCGTCCCTCACCCTGCATGTTGACGGCCCATGGCCAAGGCTCGAGCCGGCCATCCCTCGTGCGGCCTGTCTCGGTTCTCGTGATGGATTTCAGAACATCGACCGGCACACCGCTTTCCGCCGCGGCACGGCGGGCGGCCGCATCGCAGACGGCAGCCGTTCTCGACGCATCAACGGGCGCGGCGAAGATGGAGAATACGGCACCGGCCAGCACAAACCGGACCAGCACGCGCTCCTTGCGACGCGGCATTCGGGCCGTACGGGCCGTATTGGTGCCAAGCCGGCAAAAAAAGACCGAGAACAGGCAAGTGGCAAGACGCATGGTATTGAATTTTCCCGTTCGAAACCGCTTTCTGCGATCCGGTTCCACGGTAGGGTCGTGGGATTTAGATTCGGTAACCGGATGCGTGGCCGTCTACTCGGCCAGTCCGGCGTTGATCCCGCGCTGGTCGAAAAGAGTCCTGAAAGATCCGCGCATTTCCTCGCTGTCAGCGATCAAGGTCCTCTTGGCCGCAAGGGTGCCGGCTCCCGGCGCGTCCGCTGCATCGGTGGGTTGCCCCATGCTCTCGGCAATGGCCGCGAGATCGGGCCTCGAAACCCCTTCGGTTCCCGCGATGTCGCGCAACGCGTCCCAGTCCTCTGCCCGGAAGGCCGCCTCGGCAGCTTGCTCGACCGCCCCGGCTTGCATGAAAAGTTCATAGGCATTCCGGTGATCACCGGCCAAGTCACGCGCGCGCGCCCGAAGCCGGGCCACGTCGCGGCCTTCATGCCCCATCAGATGCGATTCGGATTGTTGCGGCAAGCCACGTTCGAGCGCGATCCGCGCGCGCAACACCGCGCGTGCGCGGCCGCCCGTTTCCGGCGCGGGCAAGGCGGCCAACACTTGCGCTCGCGCAGCGAAGCCGTACTGCAACAAGCGTTCAATGACACCGTTAAGCGTTGCGGACGCAGTACCTGCCGGCCCACCGGCGCTGTCTGCGAATACATGGCGCAGGAATACCGCTGACGGCGCCGAGTCCGTAAGGTGATGGAACAGCCCGTCGCGAATTTCGCGGCGCCGGTCGGCGGCAATGTCATCACGAAGCCTGTGGTATTCATCGAACGCCTCATCGAACGCGCCCGAAGAGGCAAGCGCCAGCAGGTAGACTCGCGACAGTTCGTCACCGAGGGGGAGTTCCCGGTATTCCTGGGCGAAAGACCCTGCAAGTTGCGCGAGGTCGTAAGAAATCTGCGCCTTCTCATTCAATTTAAGATCGATCAGGCGGATGAGAGCATCAGGAGAATCCTTGTCGTTTGCGTCTATCATCGCCCGCAAATCGTTCTCGTCAGCTGCGCCCGGGCCGGATTGGACCGTCGTTCCGGGGCCGGGCGCGCCTTCTGTCCCGTTTCCGAGCCCACGTGCAAGAATGCGCCTTACGGCATGGGCTGCGGCGGGATGCCCGGCGGCCGCGAATTGCTTCGAAAGCGTCGGACCCAGGGTCGCACGCAAATGTCCGGGCAATTCGACGAAGCCCCTGATCACGGCCTCGGTTTGAAGTGGCGTACCGGTTCGCGCGGCGCCGACCCCCATGAACGACCAGAACGCCTCGCGGTCCCCGCAGCCAGCATACCGGCCCAGAGCGGAGTCGCGGGGAACAGGCCGTCCATCCACGATGCGCGAAAGCTCCTGCAGGATATCGACCGCTTGCCCACGCGCAGAAGACATCCGCAGTACGGCCGCTGCCTCTGCACCGAAGCCATAATGCAAGTAGAACTGCGCCAGATCGATGATGGCGTTTTCATCGATCTGGTCGAATTCGCCTAAAAGCGCGGTCCGTAGCCGCCCCAGTTCGGCCTCGAAACCTTCTGGCCCCGACCATGCGGCCACATCGAAGCGGGACGGCGGCGGACATGCGTTGGCCCCGGCGGCCTTTTCAAGCACCGATACCGCATCAAGAAAATCCCGGTCCATACTGGTCCGGGCAGCAAGATTGGCTGTTGCCGTGCTTTCGGAGGTGCCGGATGCCGCGGGGCGGTCGGCATTGGCCCGTTTCTCGTCTTCCGCATGCGACGGCCTCCGGATCCGGGCCGTCAACGGCGCGCCATCGGCGGGCCGGGGTTTCCTCGAGAGGAGTCCTTGACTCGCGGCCCTGTCGAGCCCGCGGAAAACGAGCCGCCCGGCCTGCAGCACGGCTTGCCTGCCGGTTTCTCGCCGCACGGGCCCGAAACGGCGTGGCGCGACGGCCAGCGTGGGCAAGTGCCGGTCCAGCAACGCAACAGCCGCCGACGGGCGGCTGTTGCGAGGGAAACGGGCCGGGAAAACGCGCCCGGAGGCGCGCTTTTTAGCGTCGCGGTGGTTTTCCTGGCGGTCCGTCGCGCCCTCGGGCCGGTCACGGATATCCACCACCAACATCGATCCGTCGTGGAAGAAAACGTCCGTCGGGCAATCGCATCCAAGGTCCAGCCGCAATCCCGTATCGGATGCTGCGACAGCTTGGAGACGTGTACGCGGAATCCTGTCGAACACCCGCGAAACATCGTACTCGAAATCACGCCCCGGAAACGTCAGGGAAACACCGCCTTGAACCTCCTCGAGAGTCCAGTCCGCCCTTTCCGGCAGGTCCAGCACGAGCCGCGTGAAATCCGCGTGCTCACCGGAACGCAGCCGGACTGTCTGCCCGAGAAGCGGCTGCGCCAGCAGCATGAGCAATATCAGGGTGCACGGGAAAACAGATTTCATGCCGCATCCTGTTTCACGGTCCGCAACGCCTCCTCCAGGTCGGAAAAACTTGGGCGATAGTGGGCCGGTGTGTTCTGGCGCCCGACCTCTATGCAGATGTTCGCCGCGTGATTGTGCAGGTTGGCGACGAGGACTTCGCGTATCAGTTGGTAGAAATGCGCGTCTTCCTCGACCACCGTCTTGACCTTGCCGGCAAAGGGACCGACGAAACCGTAGGAAAGGAAAACACCCAGAAACGTGCCGACAAGTGCACCGCCTATCATTTTCCCAAGTATCTCGGGCGGCTGGTCGATCGAGGCCATCGTCTTGATCACCCCGAGCACGGCAGCGACGATCCCGAGCGCCGGCAGGCCGTCCGCCATTGTCTGAAGCGCGTGGCTGGAATGCAGGGCGTGGTGGTGCGTGGCATCCATCCGCTTTTCCAGAACCTCCTCGACCTGGTGCGGGTCATCATAGTTCATCGCGGCGGTGCGCATCGTATCACAGATCAGCCCGACAGCCTCATTGTCCGTAAGGATCTTCGGATATTTTCCGAAAATGGCCGATTGCCCGGGCTCCTCGATATGTTCCTCCACCGCAACGGGGTTCTGCCGCGCAAGCCGGATGAGCTCGAAAAGCAGGCACAGGAGATCACGGTAATCCTCCGGCTTCCATTTCGGCCCCTTGAAGACCTTGGCGATGTCCTTGCCCGTGCTCTTGATCGCCGCCGTGTCGTTGCTGATCAGGAAGGCACCTAGCGCCGCGCCGCCAATCATCATGAATTCGAAAGGAAGCGCCTTCATGATGATCCCCAGCTTGCCGCCGGCAGCAAGGTACCCCCCGAAAACCATCGCGAAGACGCAAACGATTCCAACGATGCCGATCATCTAATACTCCGTCCCGGTTGACGATGAGCACTGTGCCAGCGCCCCGTTAAGAATCCCTGAGCCATGTCCGGCTATTCCGTCGGAACATTCGCATTCCGCCCGGCGATCACGACACTGACGCTATGGGCTGCGGCGGGGCTGAGCCCGGCCATGATCGCGGCGGCCGCCTGCGGGCGCATCCGGCCTAGGAATCCGGCTGCGAAGGTCGGTGCCATCTCCTCGAACAGGGCCGCTGCCTGTTCCGGCTTCATGTTCTCGTAAACCTTGGTCAGGCGGTCGATATCGCCTTCGGCGGCTTCATCAGCCAACGCTATCATGTCCCTCAGTTCATCCTCGGCAGCCTGCAATTCATCCAGCTTGCGGCTGACGCGACGATCGGCGAGGGTGAGTGCCTCCATTTTGGCCTTCAGCGTGACCTCCCGTTCGTCAAGGGACGACTCACGTGCATCGACGGCCTCCAGCAATGGTGCCAGGTCCTCGGGCGTTTCGCAGGTATTCGCCATGTCCGGCACGCGTGTCGTTTCATCTGCATCGGCCGTATCAGGCACCCGGGCCATCGCGCGCCCGGCATCATCACCCAGTCTTAGGACAGCGGAGCCGAGCAAAAGGCCGGCCAGCACGACTAGGGCACCGCGGCCGCTCGCGCGGCGTTTGCCGGGGTTGGCGGCGGTCATTGGTGGGCCTCTCGCGAGGGCTCCTCGTGCCGTCTGAATACCGGTGTCGAGTCATCACGGCCCGCTGGCGGAGCGGCGGACGCCGAATCGGGAAGGTCGTGCATCGACGCGACAAGCAGTTCCAGCCGCTTGGCCACGCTCTCGGCACGGTCGGTGAGGCCATCCAGCGACTGCGTTGACTGGCTGGCCGTCTGCTGTGCGGTCTCGAGTGTCGTATTGAGCTCGTCAACCTGTGCCGAGAGCACCGCCACCGCACCACCGACGCCCTTTTCGAGATCATTGAACCGCCTCAGCCGCCGGGCGAGGACAAAGCAGTAGATACCGGCGCCAATCGCACCTGCGGCGAGCAGGATATCAGCTATCACGTCCATCAGTCACACCTTTCAATTCAGTACAAATTCCATGACGAGAAGATCGTTCACGGCGTTGGCGCCGGTGACGATCTGTATGCGCCGCAACATCTGGGAGCGCAGGCGCACGAGCGCACCGCTATCCATCAGGTCGCCGACCTCCAACGCGCGTAGATAAGTGTTGAGCACGTCGACGACACGCGGCATGAGCTTTTGCACATCGCTGCTGGCGTCGCTGCGGACCTCCAGCTGTCCCTTGAAGCGCAGGTGACCTCCACGTCCCTCACCATTCAGCGAGATCACCAGCGGGTCGATCGGTAGAAAATCGACATCGGGTGGTTCGCCCCCGGTATTCAGTGGCGCCGCGACCTCGGGCGCGGGGCCGCGTCCGGGCACCTGGATGAAACCCGCGTAGACGGCCGCGAAACTGCCTCCGCCCGCAATCATGGCGAGCAGGAAGCTCAGGACCACAGCCCGCCGGGACCGCTTTTTCGATGTGGCGCCTTCGTCGGTTTCCGTATCGGCCATGACGAAACCTCCATGATTGTTCGGAAGGCACTATAGACCGTCAGAGGCTAACCGATTGTTAAGTCTGATCGGCGAATGATGCCGGTGTCCTCGGCAGAACGCCGACGCACAGGAGGCACCCAATTGCAGCAGCTCGCGCAACTGTGGTCAGGAATGACCAAACGCCAGAGAATCAGCATCGTGGCCGCGACCGCCGTCATGTTCGTCGCGGTACTCGCATTGGCCAGAATGGCAAGCGCGCCCAGCATGGCCTTGCTCTTCGGCGGATTGAAAAACGGCAGCGCCGCCGGAGTGGTTGACGCCCTCGAGCGGCGAGGTGTCAGCTACGAGGTACGTGGCGATTCGATATTCGTCGACGCGGCGCGCCGCGACGAATTGCGGATGATCATGGCCGGAGAAGGTTTGCCGGCCAACAGCACCAAGGGCTACGAATTGCTCGATGGTCTGTCCGGCTTCGGCACCACGTCGCAGATGTTCGACGCGGCCTACTGGCGCGCCAAGGAAGGAGAGCTCGCACGGACTATCGTTGCCAATCCCGAGGTGACGAGCGCCCGTGTCCACATCGCGACAACTGGCTCGAATCCTTTCCGGCGGGATGTCAAGCCGTCGGCATCGGTGTCGCTCGTGACGGCCGGCAACGCGATCAAGACGCGGCACGCGCGCGCGCTGCGGTTCCTCGTGGCCTCCGCGGTCCCCGGCCTGACGACCGAAAACGTCGCCATCATAGACGCCAAGGGAGACCTGGTCGACACTGGTGACGGCGCGAGGCCGGACACGGCCGATTCACGGGCGGACGAGCTTCGCGAGAGCGTGCGCCGTATGCTTGAGGCAAGGGTGGGTCCGGGCAACGTGGTGGTCGAGGTCAGCCTCGACACGGAAACCAGCACCGAGCGCATTCAGGAAAAACGGATTGATCCGGAAAGCCGCGTCGCGATCAGCACCGACACAGAGGAACGTTCTGATTCCGCCTCAGACAAGGGCGGCGGCGGAGTCACGGTCGCCTCGAACCTGCCGGAAGGCGAGGCGGCAACCGGCGAAGCATCCTCGAGCGAGACGAGCGAAACACGCGAACGGGTGAATTACGAGGTCTCCGAGACCCGGCGCGAGATAACGCGGGGCCCGGGCGAGATAGAACGGATGACCATCGCGGTTCTCGTCAACGGAACCATGACCACGAATGATGCCGGGGTCGAGACGTTCCAGCCCCGGTCCCCTGAGGAGATCGAGACGCTTGAGCAACTTGTGGCTTCGGCAGTCGGCTTTGACGAATCCCGCGGTGACGTGATCACCATCAAGACATTGCAGTTCCAGCCGGCGGAGCCGCTCGGAACCGTATCGTCCCAGTCCTTCCTAGACAGGACCGCGATTGACGCGATGTCGCTGCTGCAGGCTGTCGTTCTTGGCATTGTCGCTGTCATACTCGGTCTGTTCGTGATCCGGCCCATCCTGACGCGCGCGCCCTCTGAGCAGGTCGCGCCGAGACTGGCCTCCCCCGCGACCGACAGCCCCGCGGGCACTGACGGCGAGCCGACCGGCAATGCCGAAAATGCTGCTCTGACCGGCGAAATCCAGCAGGGTAACGGGCGCAAGGACATCTCGATGATCGGAGGCAGCGGCGAGAGTGGCAACCCGGACGGCGGCGCTTTGACACCGGCTCCGAACGATCAGCAGGTGCAAAGACTGCGCGACCTGATCGGTGAGCGACAAGATGAAACCGTCGAGATACTGCGCAGTTGGCTCGAGGGCGAAGAGGAGAAGGCATGATGTCAATCGCCCACATGCTGGAGGATTTCGGAGACCTGATGCAGGGCGGAACTGCCGATGCCAGCGACCTCACGCTAGAGGAAGCGCGCCTGGAGGCGTTCGAGAAAGGTTACCAGGCCGGCTGGGATGACAGCGCAAGCGCGCAGGCAGAAGACGCGAGAAGAATATCGGCAGATTTCGCGCAGAACCTGCAAGATCTGAGCTTCACCTACCACGAAGCCTATACTGCTGTCCTTTCCTCGCTCGAACCGCTTCTGCGCCAGATGACCGACACTGTGCTGCCCAGCCTGGCCCAGGAGACACTGGGCCAGCAGGTCGTGGAACTGCTGGACGGGATGGCCAGCCACCATGGTCCCGCAGGCTTCGAGATCGTGACTGCCCCCGAGAACGTACAGGCGCTCGAGAGCCTCGCCGAAACCATGCCTCAGCACGAACTTTCCATCGTGGCCGACAAGACGCTCGGCAGCGGGCAGGTTCAGGTACGCCTTGGGCGGGCCGAGCGTGAGATAGATACCGAGACCGTTCTCACGGCCATCCGTCATGCGGTGAGCGAATTTCTTGACGATCAACTGAAGGAGACAGCCTGATGGCGGACAAAGACACGAAGCCGGCCGAGACCTCGGCCAGCCCGTTCTCGTCAATACCTATCGAGATCACCATCTCCGTCGGCAAGGCGAGGCCTCTGGTCAAGGAGTTGCTCACCTTGGGGAAGGACGCGGTCCTGCCGCTCGACAAGCGCGTCGATGACGCGGTCGAGCTCTATGTAGGTGAAAGACTGATCGCGCGCGGTGAACTCGAGGAGCTTGACGGTGACCAGGCCGGACAACTCGCCGTGCGCCTTACCGAGGTGTCAGACCTGCGGAACGGGCTCGGATGACGATGACACAGGGCCGGTTCATCGCTCTCGCATGCGCGGCAATCACGCTCTGCATGATGGCGCAACCGGCCCTTGCGCAAGAGATATCTCTGTCGCTTGGCGAGGGGGAATCCCTGTCGACGCGGACCATCCAGCTGATCCTCCTGATTACCGTTCTGAGCCTCGCGCCCGGATTGGCGATCATGATCACATGCTTCCCGTTCATGGTGACCGTGCTTGGCATCCTGAGACAGGGGATCGGCTTGCAGCAATCCCCGCCGAACATGCTCATCATCAGCCTTGCGCTGTTTCTCACCTACTTCGTGATGGAGCCGGTTTTCTCGGAAGCATGGGAAAAGGGCATTGCGCCGCTGACAGCGGAGGCCATCGACACACAGACCGCGATCACGCGCGCCTTGGCGCCGTTTCGCGAGTTCATGTCCGGCCGCGTCGAGCCTGAAACCTTCAGCGCGATGGCCGCCCTGCGGCCCGATCCGCAGGTATCCACACCATCACCGGACGCCCCGTTGTCCATCCTTGTGCCGAGTTTCCTCTTGTCCGAGATCTCCCGCGCCTTCCAGGTCGGCTTTCTGGTATTCCTGCCCTTTCTGATCATCGATCTGGTGGTGGCGGCAATCCTGATGTCGATGGGCATGATGATGGTGCCGCCGGCAATCGTGTCCCTGCCCTTCAAGCTCGCCTTCTTCGTGATCGCAGACGGCTGGTCACTGATCGCGGACGGGCTGGTTCGAGGGTACTTCTGACATGGGCCGTCCGCGCCCGACCGTTAGTCGGATTGCAGAACGCCCACGCATTGCCGCGGCAGATCGCCCATCCTCAGTTCGCGGCGGGGCTTGGTAGGTTGGGCCTCGGGATCGGGCGGCGGCGGGTCGAGGATGTTCTCGACCCATTGCTGCGCCTGTGCACAGCCATCACCCGGTGGCGGGGGATCCTGATTGATACAGCCCCGCGCGCCGTCGGGGCATTTCAGCCGCACGTGGAAATGATAATGATGCCCCCACCATGGCCTGATCTTGCGCAACCACGCGCGATCACCCGTTTCATCCCGGCACATCCGCACCTTGGCCCCGGGGAATACGAAGATGCGCGCGGTCCGCGCGTCGCGCGCGGCGGCCCGCAAGATGGCCTGATGCTCGGACGACCACTTGTCGTTCGTGAACGCACCACGCTGCCGCCGCACCGAGATCGAGGACATGCTCTCGCGCTCGGCCCGGCTGAGATCGAGCCGGGTGGCGGGGCGCATCCATATATCAACGTCCAGCCCGAGCTGATGGCTGCGATGCCCGCTGAGCATGGGGCCGCCGCGTGGCTGGCTGATGTCGCCGATATAAAGCCCCGCCCATCCCGGCTGGCGGGCGGCGAAACGCGACAGGTCGCGTATGAAGTCGATGGTTTCGGGATGTCCGTAATTGCGGTTCCGGCTCAGCCGCATCGCCTGCCATGTCGGGCCGGTCTCGGGCAGGTCGCGGCCACCGGCCATGCAGCCCTTGGCATAGCTGCCGAACGTCTCGGGTACCTGCCGCGACGGCGTGCGATGCCCGCCGAAAAGCGTCTTCGCATGAACACCGCGCATGGCCTCGGGGATATTCCGTGTGGAGACGGCCCGCGCCTCGCCCTGCAGGTCGGGCGACACTTCGCTGCACCCTGCCAGCCCGAGCGCCAGAACCATCAGTTTCAGGTAACGGCCCATCTGTCCTCGTCACCCCCCGGTCGCACCCAATATAGCAGGACAAGACCGCACAGGAAAAGCGCGATCAAGGGTGACACGCCTATCCGCGCGCTGCCGGTCAGTGTCGTGACCCCGCCGATCAGGGCGGGCGCGAGAAACGCCGTCGCGCGGCCTGATAACCCGTAGAGCCCGAAACTCTCGGTCGGTGCGGCCGGATCGGTGTGGCGGACCATGAGCGATCTGCTGGATGCCTGCAGCGTCCCGCCGAAGCCGCCGATCAGGACACCGCACCCGAAGAAGATGATGTCCGGCAACTTGGTTCCGTCGGAAACCGGCATCCAGAAGACCTGTTCGCGATCCATGCCGACAACGGTCACGCATACCAGCACCAGAACGGTTATCGCCGCCACGATCACGGGTTTCGGGCCAAACCGCATGTCCGCCATGCCACCCATCCAGCTGAAGACGGCGGCGGAGATTGCCCCGATGATCCCGAAGATGCCGACCGAGACGATGCTCCAGTCAAGCACGAGAATGGCATAGGTGCCACCGAACCCGTACAGCCCATTCAGCGAATCGCGATAGAGCATCGAGGAGCCCAGATAAACGGAAAGGCTGACACGGCGGCGCAGCGCCTTCACCGACTTGATCAGCAGGCGCAACGCGTCCCCGGCCCCACGGCCCTGCGCAGGTGGCCCCGTGTCACGCACCCAGAGAAAATAGGGGATCATGAAAAGTGCGTACCATGCCGCCGTGAAGGGCCCGACGAACCGCGTGCCTTCCATGCGCGCGGCATCAAGGCCGAAGGCCGGGTCCAGCCCGGCAAGGGTCTTGCCGCCGGATTGCTCGACGAAGAAGGCCAGCATGACCGCCAGCGCCGTCACGCCGCCAACATAGCCGAACGCGAAACCGGACCCGGAGAGCGCGCCCACTTCCTCCCGCGTGCCCAGTGACGGAAGCTGCGAATTGATGAATATCAGCGCGTATTCGGCACCGATGAAACCGATGCCGAAGCTGAGCAGGGCCCACCAGAGGTTCGTCCCGTCGGGATCGGTCCACCATATGCCGGCCGCCCCGGCCACGTACATGAGCGAAAAGCCCACGATCCAGGGCAGACGGCGGCCCGCGGTATCGGCCAGAGCGCCCATGAGCGGGGCCCCCAGCCCGATCACGAGGCCGGTCACTGTCAGGCAAACGGACCAGAGGCTTTGGGCACGCGCATCGGCGGCCGCCTCCGTCAGGCCGTTGGCGGCGAAATACCGTGTTGCCGTCGCGGCGAAAAAGGGGCCGAAAACGAAGGTCACGAGCAGGGTATGGAAAGGCTGGCTGGCCCAGTCGAAAAAGAACCAGCCCCAGATGCGTTTGCGTTTCGAGATTTCACCCATGCGGCCCCCGCTCGTTGTGCCGCGATATGACAAGCTCGCGCACCGGCAGGCAAGTTATTCCTGCATCGGGGGCCACGGCCGGGCCGCGTCGGCCTCGATCCAGGCCGTGACCCAGCCCGGCAGCGTCATCTCCGGCGGCGCGTTGCCGAGCGCGGCAAACACCCTGTCAGGCGGCACGATACCGCCCTTGCCCGTTACCGCGGCGCGGTAAAGGATATGGTTTGCGCACTGGTCGTCACCCTTGAACATCGACTGTTCGAGATAGAAAAACCGCTCATCCCACCCTACGAGGCGCGAACGCATCTCCACTTGCTCGAACATCCGGATCCGGCGACGGTACCGGACGGAAGCTCCGGCGATGGTCAGACCCCAGCCTTCGCGCCGCAGGACCATGACCAGACCCGTACGGATCGCCAGAGGTATGCGCCCCAGATCATAAATCGTCAGGGTGCGCCCGTTATTCAGCTCCATCCACAAATCAATGTCCCACGGCAGGCACAGGTGATGGGAGACATGCGTGCCCGTCACGGGCAACGCTGGCGATTTGCGGTGCCTGAGAACTTGCCACAAAAGGCGGATCACGGGATACATCGAAACGGTCCTTTCAACGCTGCTGTGCCGTTACGACCCCGAGCGCGTCAACCGCGACCCTGCGTCAATGCTTGCGCTTTCAAACTCGCCCGCGTAGGTGTTGACCACTGCAAATCCAAGGACGCGTCATGCAATCCCTGTTCCAGATACTTTTGTTGCTACTGGATGTGCTGTGGTTCTTCATCATTGCACATGTCATCATGAGCTGGCTGATCAATTTCCAGGTGCTCAACCTGCGCCAACCCCTCGTCGCGCAAATATGGGAAATGCTCAACCGGTTGCTGGAGCCGCTTTACAGCCAGATCAGGCGCATCATCCCCCCGATGTCCGGCATTGACGTTGCGCCGCTTGTGGCGCTGATCGGCGTATACGCGATCCGGATCATCCTCATCAACAATGCGGCGGCCTTTTACTAAGCGGGGCTTGCCTGCGGTATCCCTGTATGGAAAACTCGGCGACAAGAGCGGAGTAACCAGAGAAAATACGGGCTTTTCAGATGCAAGGCGCTACCACGCTGTTGCGGGACATATTCGGATTCGACGCCTTCCGCCCCGGGCAGGAAGAGATCGTGCAGACCGTCACGAGCGGTCAAAACACGCTTGCCATCATGCCCACGGGTGGCGGGAAATCGCTATGTTATCAGCTTCCCGCGTTGATGCGTGATGGGCTGACGGTGGTCATTTCACCGCTCATCGCGCTGATGCGCGACCAGGTGCGCGCGCTGCGCGCCGCCGGAGTCGAGGCCGGCGCCCTGACATCCGGCAATACCGAAGATGAAACCCGCGGGGTATGGGAGGCGCTGTCGGAAGGACGGCTCAGGCTGCTATACATCGCTCCCGAGCGTCTTGCCGCCGGGGCATCGCTGGGGATGCTGCGCCGGTCGGGCGTGTCGCTGATCGCCGTGGACGAAGCACATTGCGTCAGCCAGTGGGGTCATGATTTCCGCCCCGATTACCTGCGCATCGGGGAATTGCGCCGCGCGCTTGGCGTGCCGCTGGCGGCCTTCACCGCGACCGCCGACGCCGACACCCGCAGCGAGATCGTCGAGAAGCTCTTCGACGGCGACCCGCCCCGGACATTCCTGCGCGGGTTCGACAGGCCGAACATCAATCTGGCCTTTGCCGCCAAGGACAGTCCCCGCCGCCAGATCATGGAGTTCGTGGCCGAACGCAAGGGCCAGTCGGGCATCGTCTATTGCGGGACCCGGGCCCGCACCGAAACGCTGGCCCGGGCGCTGCATGAGGCAGGGCATAACGCATGCCACTATCACGGTGGCATGGACCCCGAAGCCCGCCGCGACGTCGAAACGCGCTTCGCCACCGAGGACGGGCTTGTCGTCGTCGCGACCGTCGCCTTCGGCATGGGCGTGGACAAGCCCGACATCCGATGGGTTGCCCATGCGGATCTGCCCAAGTCGATCGAAGCCTATTACCAGGAAATCGGCCGTGCCGGCCGTGATGGCGCCCCGGCTGAAACCCTGACCCTTTTCGGCCCCGACGACATCCGCCTGCGTCGTTCCCAGATCGACGAGGGGCTCGCCCCGCCCGAACGGCGCATGGCCGATCATGCCCGCCTGAACGCCCTTCTCGGCCTCGCAGAGGCACTGGATTGCCGTCGCGCCACCTTGTTGCGTTATTTCGGCGAGACGGCGGAAAACTGCGGGAACTGCGACCTGTGCGAACGCCCGCCGGACACGTTCGACGGCACCGAGGCGGTGCGGAAAGCCCTCTCTGCCATCCTGCGCACCAACGAGCGTTTCGGGGCGGGCCATCTCATCGATATCCTGACGGGGAACGCCACCGACAAGGTGCGTGACCAGGGCCATGACGCGCTGCCGACATTCGGCGTTGGCCGCGACATCGACCGGCGTGGCTGGCAGGGCGTTTTCCGCCAGATGATGGGCCATGACCTGATCCGGCCGGACC
Source organism: Roseovarius halophilus (ex Wu et al. 2025) (assembly GCF_047086965.1). Lineage (NCBI taxonomy): Bacteria > Pseudomonadati > Pseudomonadota > Alphaproteobacteria > Rhodobacterales > Roseobacteraceae > Roseovarius > Roseovarius halophilus (ex Wu et al. 2025). Next base: position 23,294 of record NZ_JBKOTX010000044.1, read on the forward strand.
CCGAGCGCCATGGCGCCCTGCGGATGACCGAGCACGCGCGCCCGATCCTGCGCAACGAAGCGGGCATCACGCTACGGCGTGACACGCTGGCGACGAAGGCGGGCCGCCCCGCCGTCAAGGCACTGGTGGCCGAGGAAGATGCGCCGCTTCTGTCAGCGCTCAAGGCGAAAAGACGCGCACTGGCCGAAGCGGCGGGCGTGCCGGCTTACGTGGTTTTCAATGATCGCACGCTGATCGAGATGGCCCAGGCCCGGCCCGCCACGCTTGACGCCATGGCACGGATCAACGGCGTGGGCGCGAAGAAACTGGAACGCCACGGCACCGATTTCCTGGAAGTCATCAACGGCGCCCGGCAACAGGAACACCCGTTGCGCCGCAAACTGGCGGGACAGCCGTCCGGGCAGCTCTACGACCGTTTGCAGGCGGCGCAGGACGATCTGGCACGCGGCGAAACCGGGACCGACAAACCGCTGAGTTGTTCCGCGTCGCAACTGGCGCGCGTGGCCTCGGCGCGACCAAGAAACGAATCCGAGATGGCCCGCCTTTTGGGCGAGAAACGCGCGGAACGTTTCGCGACGGCCTTTCTGGACGTTCTTCGGCTGGCGGACTAAGTTCCGGTTCTACCCGAAAAGCGAAGGAACCCTCTCATGCTGGTCGTTGTCTCCCCCGCGAAGAAAATGGACATGGCGCCCGTGGAGGGCATCACCCCCTCGTCGCCGGATTTCAGCGCCGAGGCCGAGGAGCTTGCCAAGGTGGCAGGAGCGCTCGATGTGGGCGAGTTGCAAAAGTTGATGAAAATCAGCGAGAGCCTCGCGAAACTCAATGCGGATCGGTTCGCCGATTTCGGGCACATGGACGCGAAGCCGGCCGCGCTGGCCTTCGCGGGCGATACCTACCAAGGGCTGGAAGCCGCATCGCTCGACGCTGACGAGATGGAATGGGCACAGGCGCATCTGCGCATCCTGTCCGGGCTTTACGGGGTGCTGCGCCCGCTGGACGCGATACAACCCTACAGGCTGGAAATGGGCAGCCGCCTGAAAACCGACCGGGGCCGCACGCTTTACGATTTCTGGGAGGACAAGATCGCGAAGGCCCTGAACGCGCAAGCCGCCGATCTAAAAACCGATCTGCTGGTCAATTGCGCCAGTCAGGAATATTTCGGGGCGGTCGCCACCGATGCGCTCGCGCTGCGGGTGATCACCCCGGTGTTCATGGAGGACAAGCCCGAAGGTCCGAAGATCGTCAGTTTCTACGCCAAGAAGGCGCGCGGCGCGATGGCCCGCTACATCATCCAGCACCGGCTGACCGATCGTGATGCGTTGAAGGATTTCGATACGGGGGGCTATGCCTATCGCGAGGACCTGTCCGAAGGCGATCGCATGGTTTTCGTTCGCGGTCAGGAAGCTGCCTGACCGCCCGTGACCGGCGCGTGCATCCCGTCGGTAACGGCTTTCTCGATCATCGTGACAAGGTCCGCCTTGCGGAGCGGTTTCGTCAGGTATTCGTCGATCCCGGCAGCCAGTATCCCGTCCTTGTCGCCGTCCATTGCGTGGGCCGTCATGGCCACGATCGGCACATGGCCCGCCGTTTCCGCCTCGATCCGGCGGATCTGGCGGCCGGCCTCTTTTCCGTCCACGCCCGGCATCGAGATGTCCATGAAGATGATGTCCGGCCCGAACGATTGGAAAAGCGCGACAGCCTGCTCACCGTCCTCGGCGAAGCGCAGGTCGATATCGAGGTTTTTGAGCATCGTCTTGAACACGAGGCGGTTGGTTCGATTGTCCTCGGCGGCGAGGACGCGCATCAGCCGTGCGTCATGGTCCGGGGGGACCACGGGCAACGGCGGGGCTTCGGGCGTGCCATCATCACCCCGCCCGGCCTCGGGCGTTTCGGCGACGTCTGGGCGCGCAACGCTCTGAAGCGCGGAAAAGAAAGCGCTGCGCGCCAGAGGTTTCTGCAAAACCGCCTGTACATCACCGCGGCGCGTGTCCTGTTCGGCGCGCACGGCATTTTCCGTCAGAAGCAGGATATCGGCATCGCTGTTCGTGTCCCGTAACCGCCGCGCCAAGTCGAAACCGTCCAGCTCGGGCATGTCGTGATCGACGATGACAAGGTCGAGATCCCGGGTGAAATGCGACACCGCCTCAGCCGGGCTGCTGCATGACACGGTCTCGACCCCGAGCAGGTCAAGCTGACGTTCCATCACCGAGCGCGTGACGGCGTGGCTTTCGACGACAAGCGCCCGGCGCAAGGCCGTCGAAAGCCCCCTGAACTCGGGGGCGGGCGCCTCGGCCAGCGGCAGGGTGATCGCGAAACCGAACGTCGTTCCGCCACCTTCCTCGGAATCAACCCAGATCTCGCCGTCCATCAGCGAGATCAACCGCCGCGATATCGCGAGGCCGAGGCCCGTACCCTCGAACTTGCGGTTCTGGTCGGAATCAACCTGATTGAACTCGCCGAACACATGGTCGATCTTGTCAGCCGGGATGCCGATGCCGGTATCCTCCACGCTGACATGGAGCCGCATATCGTCGCTATCACGCTCTCGAAATCCGACGACCCGGATCAGGACGTGCCCGTTTTCGGTAAATTTCACCGCATTTCCGACGAGGTTGGTGAGAACCTGCCGGATCCGGCCCGGATCACCGACGAACTGGGTCGGTAGCAGGATGTCGTAATCCAACAGAACATCGAGGCCCTTGTCACGCGCGCGGGGCTGCACCAGCAGAACAAGTTCGTGAAGCGTGCGCTCAAGGTCGAACGGTTCCGCGTGCAGGACCAGCTTGTCGGCCTCGATCTTCGAGTAATCCAGCACGTCGTTTATGATCACCAGCAGCGCCTCGGCCGAATTCCGGATCGTCGAGGCGTAGAGCCGCTGTTCCTCTGCAAGGTCTGTATCCATCAGAAGGTCCGCCATCCCGACCACGCCGTTCATCGGCGTCCTGATTTCGTGGCTCATGTTGGCAAGAAACGAGGATTTGGCCCTGTTGGCCGCCTCGGCCTTGCGGCGCGCGTCCTGAAGTTTTTGTTCGTACCTGACGGTTTCGGTGATGTTGAGCGCGAGACTGACCACGTCGCCCCCGTGCCCGCGCTGATCCACGAGCTTGACGTATTCGCCGTTCCACAACCGGATGACCTCGGGTTCGGGATCGGGGCTCTGCCAACGGTCGAGCATCCGTTCACGCCATGCCCGCGGCGGCGTGTCACCGATGTCCACGATGCCTTCTTCAGTGGCCAGTTGCAGGATCTCGACGTAACTTACACCGGGCGTGACGGCTTCGAGCCCCTCGAAAACGCCCAGCCAGGAATTGTTCGCGGCAATCATGCGACTGTCGGCATCAAAGAAGGCGAACCCGTCCTGGATCGTCTCGATCGAAAGCCAAAGCCTGCGCTCGGCCACCTCGACCTTGTGATTGGCGAGCGTCAGGTCGGATCTGACGCGCTCGTTTTCATCGCGGACCGTCCGGACCTCGGCCCGCGTTTCATGTATTTCGTCCGACAAGGCGCGCGCGTGCGTGCCCAACTTGCGGTTTGCCGCGTGAAGCTCGGCCTGTTTCTGTTCCAGCAGACGCTCGGCCGCGAGACGCGCGCGCCTTTCCTCGGCCAGTTTGTCGGCCAGGCTCATGCAACCCTCCGCGATACCCGGTATGCGCCGGTCGTTTCAGTACCCGTATTAAGCGCGAACCGTGGTGAACACGGGTTTAACTAGCGCGCCGGAATCGTTGTCAGCTTCCCCGTAGCGTGGCACGATTAACCATTGCTTGCCGGGAGAGGCCCCATGATCCGTTCATTTCTTGTCTGCCTTTTCAGCTTCATGTTGGCCATCGCCGCCGTCGCGCAATCCCCGGTGCCCGATCGGCGGGAAATCGTCACGCGCGACGTGGATTTCTATGGCTCAGACTTGACCGCGCTTTTCGACACCAGCCTCGACGCCTGCCGCCGTGCCTGCATGACCAACGCGGACTGCCACGCATACACGTTCAACAGCCGGTCGAACGCCTGCTTCCCGAAAAGCGCGGTTTCCCGGAAAGTGCCCTTCGAAGGCGCCGTTTCAGCGGAACTGACGCCGACCGACCCCGCGGTACTGGCCGACGCAGCGGCGCGGCGAAGCCGCCTTGATTTCCTTGGCGACGAAGACATTACACGTGCCCGCGAACAGGCCGAGGCCATCGGCGCACGTCATCCCGCCGGCGGTTGGAGCACCCGGATCATGCTGGATACCGCCCGCAGCAGGGCCGAGGCGGGCGACCACCTAAATGCGATGCGATGGACGGGCGCGGCTGTTTCCGTCACGGACCGCAGCGAACTGTGGACCGATTACGCCCGCCATGCGCTACGGGTCGACACCGAAAACGCATCGGCACGGCGCCACCACGACGCACGGGCGCTGCAGGCGGCAACGAATGCCTACCTTCGCGCGGCCTCGGCCCCGGCCGGTGCGACGGCGCTGTCCGTCATGGCCGATGCGCTTGAACGGGCTGGACGGGGGCGTGACATGATCGCGGCGCTGCGACTCGCGCAATCCACCGCGCCACGACAGGAAACCGCCAAGAAACTCGACCGGGCCGTCGCGCGATACGGGTTCCGGGTAACCGGGCACGATGTCGAGACCGAGGTTGCGCAGCCCCGGCTGTGTGCCGAGTTTTCCGAACCTCTGATCCGCGCGGGAACCGATTACACGCCCTATGTCCGCCTGCGCGAGTCCGGACTGGTCGTGCAGGTGGATGAGCGGCAGATCTGCATTGATGGCGTCCGCCACGGGGAACGCTACCAAGTCACGTTCCGCGAGGGTCTGCCGGCGGCCAGCGGCGAGACACTTGCGAAAGATATCGAGATCACTGCCTACGTGCGGGACCGCGCGCCCAAGGTCAGCTTTCCGGGCCGGGCCTACGTGCTGCCGGCGGCGGCGGGCGCGACGCTCCCGGTCGAAACGGTCAATACCGGGGAGCTTGACTTGACCCTGCGCCGTGTCAGCGACCGCAACCTGCTGCGCACCATTCAGGAGGATTTTTTCGCGCGGCCGCTGTCGCGCCATGACGCGCGACTTTTCAACGGCGAGATCGCAGAGAACGTGTGGCAAGGCAGCGCCGAGGTCGGCAACGAGCTCAACCGGACAATGACCACGCGCCTTCCCATGGGGGATGTGCTGGCCGATGAACCGCCGGGTATCTACGCGCTCACCGCACGGGTCGCCGATGGCGCCGGGCAGGAAAAGGGCGGCGCCACACAGTGGTTCGTGCTGTCCGATCTGGGCCTGACGACCATGAAGGGCTCGGACGGCCTGCATGTCTTTGTGCGGGGATTGTCCCACGCCCGCGCGAGGGAGGATGTCAACCTGACGCTGGTGTCACGCGCCAATCGCGAACTGGCAAGTGCCACGACTGATGCGCGAGGCCATGCCATGTTCGAGGCGGGGCTTGCACGTGGTACCGGCGGCGCGGCCCCCGCGCTTGTCATGGCACGGTCGGGGGAGGATGACCTGAGCTTCCTGTCCTTGACCGATCCGGCCTTCGACCTGTCTGACAGAGGGGTCGCCGGGCGGCCCGCGCCGCCGCCGGTTGACGTGTTCCTCGCCACCGATCGGGGAGCCTACCGCGCGGGCGAGGTCATCCATGCAACGGCCCTCGCACGCGACGCGAAGGCGGCTGCGATCCCCGGCCTGCCGCTCACCGCGATCCTGACCCGGCCCGACGGGGTTGAATACGCGCGGCACCTGTCGGCACGGGACAAGGCGGGCGGCCATGTCTTTGCCATGCCCGTTGATGCGGATGCACCGCGCGGCACGTGGACCATCGAGATCAGGGCGGACGTGGACGCGCCGCCGCTGGCCACGCAGCGGGTACTGGTCGAGGACTTCCTGCCCGAACGGTTGGATGCCGAACTCGCGCTGCCCGACGGGCCGATCCGGCCGGGCGACGCGCCGGCGCTACAGGTGACGGCCCGCTATCTTTTCGGGGCGCCGGGCGCCGGTCTGGATGTCGAGGGGCGCGCGCGGATCGAGCCGCGCCGCCGGCTGGATGAATTGCCCGGCTATGTGTTCGGGCGGCATGATGCACAGGCCACGGCCCGCACACGGTATTTCGACCGCGGGACGACCGGGGAGGACGGCAAGCTCACGCTTCCGGTCGCCTTGCCCGAGGCACCGACCGCCGATCGCCCGTACGAGGCGCGGCTGGCCGTTCAGGTCAGCGAAGGGTCAGGCCGCCCGGTCGAGCGCCGCATGACGCGGATGCTGGCCCCGTCCGGCCCGATGATCGGCATCCGGCCCGAGGCTGACGGTGTCGTTCCCGAGGGGAGCGAAGCGGGTTTCCTGATCACGGCGGTTGATACCGACCTTGCCCCGATGCCCATGCGGGTGGAATGGACACTCAACCGCGTCGAGACGCGCTACCAGTGGTACCAGCAATACGGCCGCTGGAACTGGGAGCCGATCACGACCCGCAAACGCGTGACGAGCGGAACAGCCGATCTGGCCGAAAAACCGGTGCGGATCGCCGCGCAGGTTGACTGGGGCCGCTACGAACTGGTCGTTGAACGGGCGGACGGCCCCTATGTCGCCGCGTCGACCGGGTTCGACGCGGGCTGGCATGCCCCCGCGGACACGACGCGCACCCCCGATACGCTGGAAATGTCGCTGGACAAGCCGCGTTACCGCAGCGGGGATACCGCCACGCTGCGGCTGGTGCCGCGCCATGCGGGGATGGCGCTTGTCACCGTGCTGTCCAACCACGTGATCGACATGAAGGCGGTCCGGGTCGACGAGGGCGAGAACACCATACCGCTTCAGGTCACCGATGACTGGGGCAGCGGGGCCTATGTGACGGCGCAGGTCATCCGGCCGATGGACGTGGCGGCAGGGCGGAACCCGGCGCGCGCCCTCGGGCTCAGTCACGCGAAGATCTCCCCCGGCGACAAGCAACTCGGCGTGACGATCGACGCATCCGAGGCGGCAGATCCACGCGGCCCGCTGGACGTCGCGGTAAAGGTGGCCGGGGTCCGCGCGGGCGAGGCCGCCCATGTCACGCTGGCGGCGGTCGATCTCGGGATCCTCAACCTGACCGGCCACGAATCGCCCGACCCGAGCGCGCATTACTTCGGCCAGCGCCGATTGGGGGTGGAGATCCGCGATCTGTACGGGCGGCTCATAGATGGCATGAGCGGCGCCGAAGGGCGGGTCCGTTCGGGCGGTGATGCGGGAAGCATGCAGATGCAATCCCCCCCGCCTACCGAGGACCTCGTGGCTTTCTTCTCGGGTCCGCTGACGGTGGACGGAACCGGCCGCGCGACAGCACGGTTCGACCTGCCGGATTTCAACGGAACGGTGCGGCTGATGGCCGTGGCATGGTCCCCCCGGGCAGTCGGACAAGCCGCGCGGGACGTGCTGGTGCGCGACCCTGTCGTCATGACGGCCAGCCTGCCCCGCTTCATGGCGCCGGGTGACGAAACCCGCCTGCTGCTTGAACTTGTCCACATGGCAGGCCCGGCCGGACGCATGGGGCTGGACGTGACGGCCGAGGGTTTGACACTGGGTGGCAACGTGCCGTCGGGCATCGATCTGGAACAGGGTGAAAAGCTGGCGATCAGCATTCCGGTCACCGCGCAAGGCGCGGGCGACCACACGCTGCGGGTCGCCCTGACCACCCCTGACGGGAACCGGTTGACGAAACGGCTGACCTTGCCCGTGCGCCGCAACGACCCGGAGATCGCCACGACCCGCCGTTTCTCTCTCGGCCCCGGGGACACCTTCACGCTGAACGCGGATGTCTTTGCCGGGCTGCGGACGGGCACGGGCCGCGCGCTCGTTTCCGCCGGGCCGCTCGCCAAGCTGAACGCCCCGGCATTGCTCAGCGCGCTCGACCGCTATCCCTACGGCTGTACCGAGCAAGTGGCCTCCAAGGCAATGCCGCTGCTGTATTTCGACCACGTCGCAGAAGCCATCGGGCTGGGTACCGCGCAGGATAACGACGCGCGCATCGACCATGCGCTGCGCCGCGTTCTGACGCGGCAGGCCAGCAACGGCGCCTTCGGCCTGTGGCGCGCGCAACCGGGCGATTTCTGGCTTGATGCCTATGTCAGCGATTTCCTGTCGCGCGCGCGAACCGCGGGGCACACCGTGCCCGATACAGCGTTCGCCATGGCGATGGACAACCTGCGCAACCGTGTGAACTATGCGCCCGATTTCGACACCGGGGGCGAGGATATCGCCTATGCGCTGCTGGTGCTGGCACGCGAAGGCGCGGCGCGGATGGGCGATCTGCGTTACTACGCCGATGTGAAGGCGGAAAACCTCGCAACGCCACTGGCCGCCGCGCAACTGGGGGCGGCGCTGGCCGCCTATGGCGACCAGACACGCGCCGACCGCATGTTCGCGCAGGCCGTGCGGATGCTGCAGGACGACCCCGGCACCGATCGCCCGCTGTGGCGCAGCGATTACGGCACGCCGACCCGCGACCGCGCGGGCGTGCTGGCCCTTGCGCTTGAGGCGGGCAGCGACGTGGTGGATGACGCGCAGCTTGCCGACAGCCTCACCCGGCCCGGCCCGCACATGTCGACGCAGGAACGGGTCTGGACGCTGCTGGCCGCCAAGGCGTTGATCGACGAGTCGTCGCTCGACAGGCTCACGCTGAACGGAAGCGCCTTGTCAGGCCCATTCGCAAGGATGCTGCTGGCCGAAACGCTCAGCCCGCAGGAAATCCGCAATACCGGCGATCGTGCGGTGGACATCACGCTGACAACCACCGGCGTGCCCGAGGTTCCGGCGGACGCGGGCGGATACGGTTACGGGATCGAACGAAGCTATTACGACATGGACGGCGAAAAGGTCGCGCTTGCGCGTGTCGCGGCGGGCACACGGCTGGTCGCGGTGCTGACGATCACGCCCTTCGAAAAGGCCGAGGCACGCCTGATGATCGACGACCCCGTGCCGGCGGGTCTGGAGATCGACAACCCGAACCTGTTGCGCGCGGGTGATATCGGCGCGCTCGACTGGCTCGACCCGGTAGCGGCCCGGCACAGCGAGTTCCGCGCCGACCGGTTCCTTGCCGCTGTCGACTGGCGGTCGGACGCGCCTTTCCGCCTGGCCTATATCGCCCGCGCCGTCACGCCCGGCAGCTATCACCACCCGGCCGCCACGGTCGAGGACATGTACAGGCCGCGGTACAGGGCCAATACCGGGACAGGGCGCATGACGGTGACGCCATGACCGGACAGACCCGCGCGATCGTCCATTGGCGTGCGCTCGACCGCGAGGGCGACGACAAGTGCCGGCTGGCGCGGGCCGATCATGGCTGGCTGCTCGTGGGTCATGCCCGGTTTCGAGACGCGGCGGGCTTTGCCGCGCTTGACTACGTGGTGCGCTGTGATGCCGATTGGCACACCTTCAGCGCCGACATCGCGGGCCTGCACGGTCAGCGGGACGTGTCGCTGCACCTCTGCCGCGACCAAGGTATCTGGCGTGTCAACGACACGCCGCAACCCGGGCTTGATGATGCCGTGGATCTGGGCATCGCCTTCACACCCGCGACCCACCTGATGCCCGTCAAACGCTTGCAAGCCCTCGACGGCGTGGGGATCGCATCGCGCGCGGCATGGCTGGACTATCCTGCGCGAACGCTCAGACCCCTCGATCAGGTCTACAGCCGGACACGGGCCGCGAACGTGATTTCGTACCGTGCACGGCAGACGGGCCACGAGACACAGCTTTCGCTGGATTCCAGCGGGTTCGTCACGCTCTTTCCCGGCCTTTGGGACGGCGAGGTGATCCATGCGGCAGGCTGACGGATGGCTGCTGTCGCTCGCGCTGCTGCTTTTTCTGGCCGGGCTGGCGCGCGACGGGGCGGACCTCTGGATCGCCCGAACCGAGCTGCCGCCGCTTCTGTCGGAAACATCGGTCGAGGTTCTGGACCGGCACGGGGAGACCCTGCGCATCCATACGGTCGCGGACGGGCGCTGGCGCCTCGGTGTTGACCCGCGACAGGTCGACCCGCGGTATCTGGACATGCTGATCGCCTACGAGGACCAGCGCTTTTACACCCATGGCGGTATCGATCCGTTGGCGCTACTGCGCGCGGCGGGGCAGGCGCTGTGGCATGGCCGGATCGTTTCGGGCGGTTCAACTCTGACAATGCAAGTGGCACGATTGCTGGAAAACAGCGGTACCGGCCGGTGGCGCGGCAAGTTCCGGCAGATGCGCGTGGCGCTTGCCCTCGAACGACGGTTGAGCAAACGGCAAATCCTCGCGCTGTACCTGACCCGCGCCCCCTTCGGCGGCAATCTCGAAGGCGTGCGCGCGGCGACGCGGGCATGGTACGGCAAGGAGCCCCGGCGGCTGACAGCCGCCGAGGCCGCACTGCTGGTCGCCCTGCCCCAATCGCCCGAGACACGCCGCCCGGACCGCGACGCG
>NZ_JBKOTX010000045.1:0-33214 GCF_047086965.1 Roseovarius halophilus (ex Wu et al. 2025)
CCGCGAACGCCTCGGGACGGGGCCACGGGCGCGACGCGGCCGACCGGGTGACCGCTAGAGGTCCAGCTTGCCCTGCGCGCCCTTGTCCTCCTCGCGCGCGGCGCGCTTGAAGGCATCGTCGCGCCGGGCGGGCAGGCGCACGGCCCGGTCACGCAATTGCAACGCCTCCTCGATGGTGACGATCTGGATGCGGGGGACAGGCTCGAAACCGTCCATCTCGTACTGGCCCGCCGCCGCGGCCTCGGCCACCATGGTTTTCTTGGGCGCGGTCAGCGTCAGGAAGATGCCGATCTCGGCGCGCTCGCGCTCGATCACGCCGCGCAGGTCGCGGATCATGCCGACGCCGATATTGTCGCCCGCCTTGACGCTGACGATGGCGCGGGCCGTCTTGCCGAAATAGATGTTGCCGTCGATCCCCTTGTCGGCGCCCTTCTTGCCAAGGTTGCCGGGCTGCGCGGCGATCAGCGACAGCGCCCATTTCTCGAACTCGAAATAGTAATTCTTGTCCTCGCGGCCCCGGTTGGCAAGGTCGCGCGCCCCGGCGATGTCCTGCGGCACGCCGTGGGTCGTGAATTCGACCTTCGGGAAGGCATCGCGCAGGCGCTTCTCGATCAGGCCGATGGCGATATGGGTGACGTCGATGCCGATCCAGTTGCGCCCCAGCTTCTCGGCGGCGTGCACGGTGGTGCCGCAGCCGCAGAACGGGTCAAGCACCACGTCGCCCTCGTTCGAGGAAGCGGCGATGATGCGTTCCAGTAGGGCGACGGGTTTCTGGGTGGGGTAGCCGAGTTCTTCAATTCGACCGATTGGAAGAATGTCATTCCAGTCGTTAGTTACTGTCTTGCCCTTTGATTCATCGAGATATTTTTTGTATTGAGGTACCGCCCCCGGCTTCAGTTGGACAACAGTACCGTCTTCGTACGCTTGTTGCATGCGTTCCTTTGTCCAGCGCCATACCCTTGTCACACCAAGGAATTCATATGTGAGATTTGGTCGGTTATCATTGGGGTTTAGTAGCGGAAGTAGCCGGTAACGGCGACCATCTTTGTCTTTGTACCGATAAGCTTTTTCCACATATTCACTGTCGTGTTCACCAAACTGCGGAAAAAACAATGCTGCATCCGATTTTCTATAACGGAGAATGATGTCCCGACAATTCGCGAAGTTCTTTGTATTTAGGCTCTTGGGGTTTGATCTGCGCCAAGAAATCTCGTTACCAAAGTTTGTCGCCCCGAACACCGCATCCAGCAGGATCTTCAGGTAATGGCTCGCGGTCGGGTCGCAGTGCAGGTAGAGGCTGCCCGTGGGCTTGAGCACCCGGTGCAGCTCCAGCAGCCGCACGGCCATCATCGCCAGATAGGCCATCATGTCATTCTCGCCCAGGAACGACCGCATGGCGCGCAGCATTTCCGCCGCCGCGCCGTTGCCCGAGCGCAGCACCTCGCCGAACGCGTCCTCGGCGGCGTCGGTCCAGTGCCACGTGTCGTCGAACGCCTCGATCTGCGCCGCGGACTCGTTGCCCGCCGGCCCCTTGAACAGCACGTTGTAGCTGGCGTTCGAATTGAACGGCGGGTCGAGGTAGATCAGGTCAACGCTTTCGTCCGGGATGCTGTCGCGCAGCACGCTCAGGTTGTCGCCGTAGTACAGGTGGTTGCCCATGCGCCGCGCCCCTTTCTTCCGCCGCCCCTTGATGGGCGATCATGGTTGAAATCCAGTTTACGCACGGCGGTGCGGCGCTGGCAATGGGGGCGTGGCGCGCACCGCCGCGATACCGACGCGTCGCCGCCGCGATGCAGCCCCCCGTTTTCGGCGCGGCCCGATTGCCCCTTGCCCTCGCCGCGCGCGCCCGGCACCGTGGCGCCGCGCAGCAACAGGAGCCGGCAATGAAGCTCAACGATCTCGATATCATCGTCACCGCGCCCCCCGCCCCGGGCTGGGGCGGGCGCTACTGGATACTGGTGAAACTGACCACCGATGACGGCATCACGGGATGGGGCGAATGCTATGCCGCCTCGGTCGGGCCCGAGGCGATGAAGGCGGTGATCGGCGATGTGTTCGCCCGCCACATGGAAGGTGAAAACCCTGAAAACATTGAACTCATGTTCCGCCGCGCCTACTCGGCCGGATTCACGCAGCGCCCCGACCTGACGGTGATGGGCGCGTTCTCGGGCCTCGAAATCGCGTGCTGGGACATCATCGGCAAGGCGCGCGGCCGGCCTGTCTGGGCGATGCTGGGCGGCCGGGTGAACGACCGCATCCGCGCCTATACCTATCTGTATCCGCTTGAAAAACATGAGACATCCGATTTCTGGACATCGCCCGACATGGCCGCCGAGTCGGCCGCCGATTGCGTGAGCCGCGGGTACACGGCGGTGAAATTCGACCCGGCCGGCCCGTATACCATACGCGGTGGCCACATGCCCGCGATGAGCGACATTTCCCTCTCGGCCGCCTTCTGCAAGGCCATCCGCGGCGCCGTGGGCGACCGGGCCGACCTGCTGTTCGGCACGCATGGCCAGTTCACCACCGCCGGCGCCATCCGGTTGGGGCAGGCGCTTGAGCCCTATTCACCGCTGTGGTTCGAGGAACCCGTTCCGCCCGACAACGCGGCCGAGATGGCCAAGGTCGCAAGCGCCGTGCGCATCCCCGTCGCCACCGGCGAGCGACTGACCACCAAGGCCGAATTCGCCCCCGTCCTGCGCGGCGGCGCCGCGACGATCCTGCAACCAGCGCTCGGCCGCGCGGGCGGGCTGTGGGAAACCCGCAAGATCGCCGCGATGGCCGAAGTTTATAACGCCCAGATGGCCCCGCACCTTTATGCCGGGCCGGTGGAATGGGCCGCCAATATCCAGCTCGCGGTGACCATTCCGAACCTCCTGATGGCCGAGACGATCGAAACGCCGTTTCATGACGCGCTGATCAGGGGAGCGATCCGCGTCGAGGAAGGCTTCGTCACCCCGCCCGACGCGCCGGGGCTGGGGATCGAGGTGGACGAGGAGCTGGCCCGTGCCCACCCCTATTCGGGTGACGGGCTGCACCTCCAGATGCAGGAGGCGCCCTGCGATTACGTCAATGGCAACAACTTTGCCGGCGGCGCGCCGCCCAAGACGGGATAGGGCGGCCAGGCATCGGCGATGAAAACAGGGTGTGCGGGTGGGGGCGGGCACCGCAGCCTAAGGCAGGACGCCCAGCCATAGCCATACCGTCAGGATCGACACCGCCGTGCCGATCAGCACGCTGGAAGCCGCGACGCGCCGGGCGTGGCCGTACATGCTGGCAAAGATGTAGGTGTTCACCCCCGGTGCCATCGCTGCCGTCAGCACCGCGGAGCGCGTCGCGTCAACCTGCAGGTCCAGTGCGCTGCCAAGCCCGAGGGTGATCAACGGGTGCACCACGAGCGCGATCGCGCAGACGTAAAGCACCAGCCTCAGGTCTCCTTCGGGTCGGTATTGCACCAGCACGCCCCCCAACCCGAACAGGGCCGCCGGCAGGGCCGCGCGCACCATCAGGTCAAGCCCGTCATTCAGTGGACCGGGCAACGCGATGTCCGAAAGGTTCACGATGAAGCCGAGCGCGATACCGAGGATCAGGGCGTTCGAGAACATCGCCTTGAGGACCTTTCCCGCCAGCGAGACGGCCTTGCGTTCCTTTGCCTTGACGACTTCCATCACCGTGATGCCGACGCCGTAGCAAAAGGGCGAATGCATCGCGATGATGGCGTAGTTCGCCTCGAGCGCGGCGGAACCGTAGGCGCGTTCCGTCAGGGGCAGGCCCAGTAGGACGGAGTTCGAGAAAAGGCAGCAGAACCCGACCGCGACCGCGTCCTCCCACGAGCGTCCGAAAATGGCCCGCGCCCCCGTCATCCCGAGCACGAAGCCGGACACTGCCCCGGCATAGAAACTGGTCAGCAGGCGCCAGTCGAAGCTCTGCCCGAGGTCTAGCCGCGCGATTGCCGTGAACAGAAGACACGGGATCGCGAAATTCTGGGTGAACCGCATCAGGCTGTTTACGCCTGCCGGTGGAAACCAGCCGCGCCAGACGGCAACGTAGCCGAACCCGATCACCACGAAGACCGGGAGAATGACATCCAGAAGCGCCTGCATGTATCAGGCGGTGTAGGTGATGGTCATACCGTCATGGGCCGGGGTCACGTGCTCGGGTGTTTCATCGACCAGTGTCGCGTAATCCATGTCGACATGCATGTTGGTGAGCACGGCGCGGCGCGGGTTGGCGCGGGCGATCCAATCCAGCGATTTTTCAAGATGCGCATGCGTGGGATGGGGTGTCCGCCGCAGGGCGTCGAGGATCCAGCAATCCAGTCCCGCAACTGCATCCCATGCCGCGTCGGACATTTCCGCCACGTCGGGCAGGTAGGCGAGATCGGCGATCCGGAACCCGAGAGCGTCGATGGAGCCGTGATTGACCTGGAAAGGCCGTAGCGTGATGCGCCCGCCGGGGCCGTCAATGTGGACATCGCCATCTATGGTGTGCATGTCGAGGATTGGCGGGTAGGGCGAATCCTCGGGCTGGACGAAGGCGTAGCCGAAACGTGAATACAGCGCGTTCTGCGTGTCGCCGTCGGCCCAGACGGGCAGGCGCTCGCGCATGTTGAACACGATCATCCTAAGGTCATCGAGGCCGTGCACGTGATCCGCGTGGGAATGGGTGTAGACGACCGCGTTCAATTCCCCGATGCCGGCGTCCAGCAACTGGCTGCGAAGGTCGGGCGAGGTGTCGATCAGCACCCGTGTCGTGCCCTCGTCCGTTTCACGCTCGATCAGCATCGAGCAGCGGCGGCGGGCATTTCTGGGGTTTTCCGGGTCGCAGTCGCCCCAGTTGCCGCCAAGGCGGGGTACGCCCCCCGACGAACCGCAGCCGAGAATGGTGAAGCGCAATTCAGCCATCACGCCGCCTTCCGGAAAAGACGTTCGAAATTCGCCTCGGTCCGGGCCGCGAAATCGGGCCAGTCCATGCCGAAGACATCCGCCCCGACCTTGGCCGTGTGAACGGTGTAGGCGGGCTCGTTCCGTTTCCCGCGATAGGGTGGGGGGGCAAGGTAGGGCGCGTCGGTTTCCACCAGAACGCGATCCACCGGGGCAGAGGCAAAGATTTCACGCAATTCCCGTGACTTGGGAAAGGCCGTTATCCCGGACATGGACAGGTGAAACCCGAGGTCTATCGCGGTTTTTGCCAGGTCTGCCCCGGACGAGAAACAGTGCATCACGCATTCATACGCGCCCTTGGCGTGCTCCTCGGACAGGATGCGGGCCATGTCATCATCTGCCGCGCGGGCATGGATGATGAGCGGCAGGCCGGTCTGGCGGGCGGCCTCGATATGCACGCGCAGGCTCTGTTGTTGTACGTCCGCGCTCTCGGCGGTGTAGTGATAGTCGAGCCCGGATTCACCTATGCCCACGAACTTGGGGTGGTCGGCAAGCGCGACCAATTCGTCAACGCTTGCCATCGGTTCCTCGGCCGCGCTCATCGGGTGGGTACCCGCGGCGTAGAAAACCGTGTCATACGCCTCGGCGATCGCGCGGACCTGCGGCTCGAGCCTGAGCTTGGTGCAGATTGTCACCATGCGGTGCACCCCGGCGTCGATCGCGCGGGCGATGACCGCGTCGCGCTCCTCGTCGAAATCGGGGAAGTCGAGATGACAATGGCTGTCTGTGATCTTGATTTGCTGGTTCATGGGGTCCCGTGGTTCAGACGGTCGCGGTTCGCTGGATCTTGAACATGGTATCTAGAACGAGCGCGGCAGGGTCAAGGTTCACTGCCCGGCCGTGACGGGCCCGCGCGCCGATCTCCTGTGCGCATTCCGCCCAGTTCCGGGCCGCGGCCTGGCTCGGTGCAAGCCGCGTCAACAGCACTGCTTCGCCGGTGGCGGCCTCGCGCGGCGGTGGAGCACCGGTTGCGCCGGTACGCGCCAGCCGCGACAGGAATTGGTCGATCAAGGACAGAAGCAACGCGAATTTCTCCTCCGCGCCCCGCGTCGCGGCCGCCTCGGCGAGCTTCAGCGCGCGGGAGCGCTCGGGGCGGGGCAGGTCGCCGAAAATGCTGACGAGCTCGGCATAGAGCTCCAGACCACCGAGATTGACGAGGCGAATGGCCTCTCCGACGGAGCCGGCCGAGAGCTCGGAAAGGGCATCCATGTCCGCCGCGGCGGTGATCACTGCCTGATCGAGGGCGCGTTCCATGTCGGCAGGGCCGAGAGGGACGAGCCGCAAGGCCCGGCAACGCGACCGGATGGTTGGCAACAGGCGTGATGGCTGGTGGCTGACCAGTAGCAGGAAAGTCCGCTCCGGCGGCTCTTCCAGCATTTTCAACAACGCGTTGGCGGCCTGCGTGTTCATTTCATCCGCGGAATCGATGATGACCACGCGGCGGCCGCCATCAGCTGCGCTCAGCTGCAGGAACTGGTTCAGGTCGCGGACATCCTCCGCGATGATCATGTCTCGCAGGCGACCGGTTTTCTCGTTCACCTTGCGGGTGATGTGGTAAAGCCCGCCCTCCGACCCGGCAAGGATGCGGCGCGCCACGGGGTGATCGGGCGCAACACTGAGCGATGCGGGCCGCGCCGGGGCATCGCCGAAGAGGCTGTTCGGGGCATTCTGTCCGTCCTGCGCCAGCAGGAACCGTGCCATTGCCCATGCCATCGTTGCCTTGCCGACACCGCGCGGTCCCGTAAGCAGCCAGGCATGATGCGCCCGGCCCGCGTTATAAGCATCAAGAAACGCGGTTTCCGCGCCGTGCTGTCCGATAAGCGAGGGTGTTTCACGCGGGTGCGGCGCCCCGTCAACCCGGTCGGGTTCGGGCGAGGATGCATCACTCATGGCAGACGCTCCGTAACCATCTTCATCACGTTGCAGGCAACGGTCTGCGTGTCGTGATTGCCGTCGATCACGATGAAACGCTCGGGAAATTCGCGCGCGAGGGCAAGGAAGGCGTCGCGCATCCGTTGTTGCATTTCCAGGCCGAACGACTCGAAACGCGCTTCGCCATCGGCCCGTGCAATCGCGCGTTCCAGGCTGATGGCGGGGTCAATATCGATCAGGACAGTCAGGTCGGGCTCCCGCTCGATCATGAGGCGATGCAAGGCGTCAACAGTCTCGCGCCGCGAAGTCCGGCCAACGCCTTGGTAGACGCGTGTGCTATCGGCGAAGCGGTCGCAAATGACGATCCGGCCGTTTTCGACGGCGGGTGCAACGGTCCGCTCAAGGTGGTCGCGCCGCGCGGCGGTGAACAGCAGGATCTCGGTTTCGGCCGACCACCTGTCGGCGTCACCCGTCAGCAGTAACGCGCGTATCTCTTCCGCGCCCGGGCTGCCCCCGGGCTCCCGTGTCGTCACGACCTCCCTGTCCTGACGTGTCAGGGCATCGGCCAACAGGCGTGCCTGTGTGGATTTGCCTGATCCGTCGATGCCCTCGAAGCTGAGGAAGAACCCCTGATCTGTCAAAGTGCGCCCTCGGGTCCTTCCCTCAGACGGGTCAGAAGCAGGCCCGATACGGTTTTCAGGCGTGCCATGAACCCGCCACGCGCAACGCTTTCGGCGGCAACCAGGGGAACGTGCGTTTCCGGCAGACCCTCCGGCGCGAATACGAGTTCACCGAGCTTGTCGCCCTTGCTGATCGGCGCGGGGACGGGGCCGTCATAGACAACCTCGGCGTCGATGGTATCCCCGCCCAGAACGGGCAGGAGGGTTGTCACGTCGGTCGCCGGGGTCAGGCCGACCGTGCCGGTGCTGCCCATCCAGACATCGGCGCGTGCCACTTCGGCACCCGCCGCGACGATCCGGCGCTGCACGAACTGACGGAAAGCCCAGTTGAGAATCGCCTCAGCTTCCTCGGCCCGTGCCGGCGCCGTTTCCATCCCCGATATGACGAAGATGATACGCCGGTCTCCCTGTTTCGCAGAGCCCGTCAGACCGTACCCGGCCCGTTGCGTATGGCCCGTTTTCAGGCCGTCGGCCCCGATACCCAAGGTCAGCAACGGGTTCCTGTTGCGGATGTTCTGGGGCGCCCTGCCATCGAATGCGAATTCGGTCTCGGCGAACATCGGGTAAAAGCCCGGAAAATCCTCGATTATTTTCCGCGCCAGCAGCGCGAGGTCACGCATGCTCATCACGTGTCCTTCGGCCGGCCAGCCGTTGGAGTTTCGAAAGACCGAATTGGTCATGCCCATCTGTTGCGCGCGACGTGTCATGTACCGGGCGAACCCGGCTTCGGTGCCATCCGGGCTCAGCGCCTCGGCAAGCACGGCGCAGGCATCATTGCCGGAAAGCACGACGATCCCGCGCAGGAGATCCTCGACACTCACGCGATCGGTCGTATCGAGAAACATCGTGGACCCGCCATAGCTCATGGCATGCCGCGACACCGGCAGCCGCTCGTCAAGCGAAAGGCGGCCGTCGCGGATCGCCTCGAAAGTTATGTAAAGCGTCATCAGCTTGGACATCGAGGCCGGTGGCAACGGTTTGTCGGCGTTCTTGCTCAGCAGCACCGTCCCGGTGGTGCTGTCCAGAACGAAGGCCGCCTTCGCGCGTGTTTCGAAAGCCGACGCCGGAGTCGCGAGCGCGAGGGCCAGCAGCGCATAAATCAGGAGACGGAAGGAACGGATCATGGCATTTTTCACCTAGTTCGTGACCGCGTAGGCATCCTCGAAGCCGATGCCCTTGATCTTGTCCAGTAGAACACTGCGCTCCGACGAACTGGTGGCCGGGCCCACGATCACGCGCCAGAAAGTCTTGCCTTTCGACGTTTGTTTCTTGACCGAGGGCACCATCCCGGATTGCCGCATCGCCGTCGCCGTGTCACGCGCGTTCTGCTCGACACTGAATATGCCGATCTGGATGTAGGGTTTTTCAAGGTCCGACTGTGCCGGGCGTTGATTCGCCACGGGCGCATCGTCCCGGGCCTGGGCTTCTTCGATCGCGGCCGCCGCACCCGCGATCGGGTCGAGGGTGTCCGTCTCGACATCGGTGGGCGCGGAAAGCTTCTTGTCATCATCGGCGCCCTGCGCGCCTGTTTGCGTGGTGTCTTCCTCGGCTTGTTCCCCGCCGGATTCGCGACGCAGTGCCGTGACATTGAGTTGCTGAGGCTGGCCGGCCAGAAGACCGAGCGCCGAGGCGGCATCGGATGACACCTGGATCGGTGGCCCGGGGTTCTCGCGCTCACGCCGGAACAATGCGCCGATGACGAACTTGGAGTTCGAAATGTTGCGGATGATCACCCTCTCCGGGTCGTCAACCTCGGGATGGGCAACCCATACACCGCCGAGGGACGGGCGCCCGTCCCAAAGGCCCATGTCGGTAACCTGAAAGACTTCCGGGGCCTCGACATCACGTTCAACGAGCGTGACGGCGGCCTTGCCGTCACTGGTCGCGTCAGCGGTGTTTCCCGCCGCGTCATTGAACGGGTTGATGCCGTCCATTTGCTCGCAACCAGCCAGCAGGATGATCATCGTCCCCGCGATCACGCTCCCTCGCCATCCGTTTTTGCCGGCTCTTACCGCTGTCGCCATTTCAGGATTCCCCGCCTGCCACTGCGCCTTGCGCTGCCCGCCACATGGTTCCGGTTCTTCGGACCGGCTATCAGCGGACTGTTCATCGCGGCCACATTAGCGCCTCGTCCCGGTCAATAAAAGTGCCGGCGCGGGATGTCGGCGGATTTTCCCGACAAACAAACGCTTTCAGAATCATGCGGCTGCCGTTAACGACCGGGTGCCGGAGGAGTGGCAGAGTGGTCGATTGCACCGGTCTTGAAAACCGGCGTGCGTGAAAGCGTACCGTGGGTTCGAATCCCACCTCCTCCGCCATTGAGCTTTTTCCCCGATATTTACCGTATTTTTAACAACTTGCGGCAGCATGATTTTTGACAACCACCCACGTTAACCACCCACGCTTGTCGATTATCAAGGTTATCAAACCGGTGCATTCGACCACTCTGCCACATCGAAAACTCCAACGTCCGAAACAATGACCAGACTAGCCAGCGTCACAAACAACCATCTTGCTCTGAAGTGTGAGGCGTGCGACCATAACTCTATGGTTGCGGTTCAGCTTCTAATCGATAGGCTTAGTCGAGAAATCACGGTTCATGAGCTGGTACCCAAGCTGCGTTGTAGCAACTGCAAAACCAAATGGCGGGCATCGTTCGTTATTACTTTTGTGGGAGGCTCAAGAGTGCGGTTAGCACCGAACGGTCAGGCTATGCTTGGGGCTAAAACTAAAGGAGAATAAAATGAAAAAATCAACTGTGATAGCTTGTGCTGCGTTTACGGGGTTGGCTGCGTGCGCTGCTCCGCCGAGTTCGCCAGAAGAAAAGGTTGCGCGGCAAGCTGCTGTCATGAGGCATTCCACCACAGAATGTACAATCTATATGGGTGGGGTAGCAGGTATTCAGGACGTGATAAAAGCCGCAAATAGAAAAGAAGCACAGGCCCGTCAACTTGGCGCTACGGATGCGCTCATTGCGAAAGCGAAGCAAGACGTTAGGATGACATGGGATACTGGAGTAGCTATGGTGGGCGAACAAGAGATGTGCTCTGACGCAATGTCTGTGATCGGTAATGAACTTGTGAAAGAGGGCTAAAGGCGCTGTTCTTACCAATGCAGGCTACACAGAAAGCGCCAAACAGCTTGCAGCATCCACCGGTGTGCGATTGCTATCTCCGGAAGACATTCCTTCCCTTCAGCCGTAGCTTATTTTGCAATGCTTATGAAAGGGCCTTCAATGAGATGCATTCCTCTTTTATCTTTCGTACTCACAGGGACATTGAGCGCCAGTATTAGCGTCGCGGAACAAGATTTGCCCCCAGTAGAAGACCTGACTGATGGCATTCGCGCATTTATCTGTGATGTTGAAGAAGTTGCCGGTAGCACACCGATCATTCTTGTTCTGGAGGAAGGTCAGTGGCGTATTAGCGGCTTCAAATATGATCAAATTGCGAAAATTGATAACGGTTACAGAATAAAAAGTTCATACTCAGAAAACATGCTTGGTTTTCTTTTGGAAGAAATGGGTGGTTGGAAACTCTATTTCCAAGATGAACATGGCCAGTCCGCGAGTGCCTGCCAGCCAATGGATGATTTCACTAATACCTTTGTCACAGCGATAGCACCAAAATTATTCGAGAACGCTGACAATGTACAAATGACATCTACGGAAGAGGAACTTTTCTCCGAAATCGAAAGGCTTAAACAGAGAAATGAGCAACTGATTAAGAATAGTCGAATGTGGCAGGATAGGATTGCTGAGCTTGAGCGGCAAATCCAAGAAAAGTAGAGCTACAAGATGGCCGTACTGGGTAGCGCAGTTATTTTTGTAACCATGGCTTTGATACATAGGCAGATGAGACTCAGAGTTATGGTCGTACTGACCCAGAAAAGCAAATTGGCGGCGACAGGATCAAAAATGGTGCTGCTGGT
Source organism: Roseovarius halophilus (ex Wu et al. 2025) (assembly GCF_047086965.1). Lineage (NCBI taxonomy): Bacteria > Pseudomonadati > Pseudomonadota > Alphaproteobacteria > Rhodobacterales > Roseobacteraceae > Roseovarius > Roseovarius halophilus (ex Wu et al. 2025). The sequence goes on from NZ_JBKOTX010000045.1 coordinate 11,426, forward strand.
CGCGAGTGGGGCCGCTGTGAGGATTGACGAATGAAGCTATATGTTACACATTTTAGCGGCAAAACTGCAGTCTATGAATCTATAAGAATTCCGGCTGAAGGTGAAATCTACAAGGGCGAAATTGTGAATAAAACTGTAGTTCACGACCCACCCCGAAATGGGTACCACGCCTATGTGTGGCTAAGGCGGATTTAAACCTATGTATCCAATGTATTGCCTCCGGTGGCTTACGGTACTGCTGTAAGGATTGGGTATGAAAGTCGAGGATTTCTTCCTAAAGCGGCTTGATAAAAAGCTTTGGCAATATCGTAATTATGAACCGACCAGGGTCGAGCTCGCTGTTTTGGATGCATACAAAAATCTTGGGTGGCGGGGATATTTTACAGAGCACTTCAATTATGACGAAACACTTATATTCATGATGTGTTGGCCTAATCATAAAAGAATTGGCTCAACTACATATCTAGGCATACCCGATGTGCATCGTTTGTTTCACAGAGCTAGCGACGGGTTTATGCAGGATGAAAAGACTGTAAGTTTCTCTAGACGTGATTTGATTGACAACGCAAAAAACTTTCATGACTCTGATATTCCAACCATTTTGGAGCTTTGGCAGGCTAAGCCTAGGTTCAAAAAACCCTTTATTGGCAAGGCATACCTGAAAAGCAGACATGCTTCCGAACTTTGCGCGGAAGATTTGGTGTCATACTACAATGCGATTGGGGGGAAAGAGCATTACGTCACGTACCTTGAAGAACGGTTTCCGGAAAACTTGCAAGTTCTGTCATCAAGAGCGCGCAAACTAACCGAAGAGGTTCGCGCTCGAAGCGACCTAGGCCCGATGCCTAATCTAATGGACTCTTGTATGGCATTTTATAATATCACGAATGCGGCCCGATATCCGCTTGGAAAATACATGAGTGATGCTGGGCTTGCCCAGTTTTCGAGGGCTACTTTGGAAAAGTCTCCACATGAGCTTGCGAACAAGATTGTTGACCTAGCATATGAAATTATTGAAGCCCGCCGAGAGCACGAAAAAGCGTTCCAGCCACCTAAGGCTGTTTTGGATTTGAGATTATGGCGCTACGGTGAAGTAGCTGATGTTGAGGTAAAAGCTCCTAATGATCGCCTTGCTCCCCATCAATTGGCGCAGCTTGAGCGGAACGTCGAGAATGGACGTAAGAGTTGGGTGGTAAATGTATTTGACGAATGAGCAGGTATGATGAACGCTGGGGGAGTAGAATATGTCTACACAGATGACGTTTCAAACAAATGGCAATTCGAAATTATTATTTCAAACACGTGAAGAGAGAATTGTCGCTTTTTTCGTTCAGGTGGTTAGCGGTACTGATGGCTTTAAAGAGAAAATCGGGCGTGATCTTACCTCCAATATAGATGAAGCAACTTGCCAAGGTGAAGTTTCAGCTCCGGCGCGGGCATTGCGTAATCTTTTGGATTTTTTTTGCCTAGCAGCGGTGGATATATCTTTGCAGTTTTCGCGAGAAGATTTTTTAGAGGGCGTCGAAGGCAGTGAAATTCTACGTTTGTTCGATGGTCTTGATCAGAGGGTTCCTCATGGCCAAGAGATCGAGTTAAGTATATATGAAATGCTGTCTGAAGAGCAGAGATTGTCAGTTAGGAAGGCTGTGTTCCATCTAGGAAAGCAGCTACCTTCTCTTCTTCAGTATGATGAAATACCCGAACTTGCATCGACTTAAAGTTGCGATGATAAACGACGTGATCGCTTTTTTTTCTTGGATTCCGAGTTGGAAACCAGCGGCGAGACAACCCACGCTCAGCTTTCGTGAGGGGCCCCGTTGGGTCAGCAGTACTTACCCATTTAGAATGCGATGAACTGACATGCGGCTGATACCCATCTGTTCGGCAATCTCGTATGTGCTGAGACCGTCAGAGCGAAGCTGTTGGACCTGATCCCGGTCAATCCGTTTCTTGCCGCCCTTAAACTTTCCAGCGGCCTTGGCTTTGGCGATCCCCTCAGCTTGCCGTTTACGGATGATGTTTCGCTCAAACTCAGCAAAGGCACCCATCATCTGTAGTTGTAGTTTGGCGAATGCATCGTCAGCATCGGCGCTAAAGGTCAGGCGTTCAGACAAGAAGCTGATAGCAACGCCTTTGTCGTTCAATGTTTGGATAATGTCCTGAAGGTCTCTGAGGTCACGGGCAAGGCGGTCAATGGAATAGACAACCACGCTATCGCCTTCGCGGGCATAGTCGATCATGGCTTGCAGGGCGGGTCGATCTTTGGCTGACTTACCCGAAAGCTTTTCCTCAAACACCTTATCCAGTTCGCCCAAGTCTTGACGATCAAGGTTTTGCCCTTCGCTTGAAACACGACGGTAGCCGATAGTTGCCATGATATCATCTCCTCACTGTAGTAGGTGGTAACAACTGACTTTAGACTACAATGATTCGGTAACAACAGGAAGGAAAAACAGTCAGATGTTACCCCGGAACCAGTAACACGGTAACAGCGTCACTAGGCTACACTTGGAAGTGGCTATTGTAGTGAGATCGGATAGCGTGCTGCATGGCTGCTAAACTAAAGAAGGCTTGTCATGATTGACGACGACGAACCCGAAATCATCTACTCCGAACATTCAGGCGACTATCTGTTGGAAGGCGAGCGGCTTGAGGTGCTGATCTACAAGACGGATCGTTATCCTGAATGGATTCTCGAGGTGGTCAACGCAAACGGCACATCAACCGTATGGGATGACCCCTTTATAGCTGATGGCGTGGCTTGGAGAGTTTTCCTTCACACTGTTGAAGAAGAAGGTATCAGGGCATTCCTTGATGAGGGCGACCCAAGGTCAACTATGCACTAGAATCGGTTTAGTGGTATTAAGGATTACAGGACGCCCCCGGAGGCGAATAGGCTACACGCGAAAGCCTTTGGTTTTCAGGATCGCCAGTTCTGTTAACACCCTGCGTAATAAATCATCGACCCAAATGAGGCACGGAGGCTTAATCTACATATCGTTACAAAACATTATGACCACACAGCATATAGTGTTAGCGCTATCCCAAATGAGGAATAAACCACCTGCCAGACTGCAATATCTGTACGTCATCGGTTGAGGTTTATTGCTCAAGGCGCTTTGATGTAGCGGAATTGGTTGGAGGCCTAATGAACCAACAATCCCATGCCCAAGATGAGCTACTGGCGGAGATGTTTGCGCCAGATCAGGCCAAGGCGTTTGTTCTGCGACACCTGAAGCCTGCCAATGAGGCTACAGAAAAGGCCGTAGAGGCCCTGCGAGAGCAACTTGGCCAACGCAGAGATAAAGGTAATAAACGTGCGCTGTGTGGCTTTCTCTGGGCTTGTCAGACGCTAAAGCATCGCAACTCTGATCTATTGGCCTTCCCTGCCGCAAAGCCAACCTATGATGCTGATGGTGGTGGTTACAAAGCATTCATGTCGGTCAGGAAATCATTGCTAGATCATGGCTACATCATCCCAGAACGTAAGGGAGCGGCAGATCATGGGCGCGCGGCGATATTCAAGTTTCTCAAGCACCCTGATACGACAGACTTGGCATTCGAAGAAACCATCCCAGCCTCGGTTAAGCTGGTGCAGGTCAAGCGGGCGAAAGACAAGTATGGCAAGCATATAGGGGATGGGGGAAACGACAGATCACCACCAATGCGACCCAAGGAAATGGAGCAACGGTTTGGTGCAGATCGCATTGCGCATGAAGAGGCCAAAGTCAGGCGGATTGTCGATTACCTGAGTGACTACCCTTTGATGATGGGCGACACGGCATTTCGATCACTTCGTCGCATTTTCAATAATAACAGCCTTGAGCGTGGTGGTCGTCTGTATGGCCAATACTCGAGCTTGCCGAAAACATTAAGGACTACCGCCACATTGGATGGACAGCCCATCGCGCAACTCGATATCAAAGCCAGCTACCTATGCATCCGTGCGGGAATGGCGAGCTACCAGTTTGAGGAAGAAAGCGACCCGTATCAACAAGTGCCATGGGTTGATCCAAACGACCCACGTACGCGGGGCTTCGCAAAGCAACTCATCTCAACACTGATCTCCAGCGGGGGTGATAAAAAGCGTCTACCCAGCAAGCTGAAAGCGGAATACAGCGACATCATAAAACCACGACAGAGCATTACTGATTTCAAAACACCCATTCATGAGACTTTCCCATTCCTTCTTCAGTATGTTGATGGGCTGGAGGTCATGTTCCGTGAGTCAGAAATGATTATGGGCGTTCTTCACAAGTGCGTTGATAGCAACATACCAGCTTGGCCCCTTCATGATTGTATTTTTGTGCGTCAGTCAGATATCGAAGAGGCTACGGACACTATCAAATCAGAGTTCAGTAATCACTTTGGGTTCAGGCCTACGATTACTCTGAATGATGATAAGGACTTATAGGGCTATATACGTGTTATGTATTATTATTATTCCTTCTGGTCCTCCCTTATGGTGGTATGCAGAAGTGTAAGAGTCCTCCTTTTTACTCTCTCCAATCAACCTTGCCCAGCGCGCCTTTTAGCACGTCAAATGGCAACATACCGCCTGAATACAGGCCATAAGTCATGGTGCGAAATTCATGTCCCAGAAGTCGTGCAGCTACGTTCTCCGGCACGCTTGCAGCTTCAAGCTGTGTGGCTACACCCTTTCGGAATGAATGGAATACGTAGTCAGGGCCGTATCCCGCTTTGGTTTTCAGTCTACCGAATTGCTTGCCAATGGCATTCGAGCGATCCCCATATTTGTTGTAGGTCAATCCTGAAAGCAGGTATCCGTCTGCGCTGTTATCTTTCAGGTTTGCTACAAGGTCGGTGATATGGGGGTGTATCGGAATGGTGCGCCAGCCAGCTTCAGTTTTAGCCTCTTCGATGTGGAAGCGATCTGCATCAACCTTGTCGATCTTTAAGGAACAAATCTCTTCAATCCGCGCACCTGTGTAGGCGGCAATTTGTATTAGCTCTGAGACTGGCAGAGAGGCCCCGGCAGTAGCCTTGATAAGTTTCTGGTAGTCCTGTGGCCTAAAGCCCTTCCTGCGCTCTGACAGGCCCTTCTTGGCGCTCTTGGTGTTGGCTTTTGGAACGCAGTTGGCAAACGGGTCTGACAGTTCAAAACCCTTAATCCGGTTTAGGAAGGTCCAGTAGGCGCGACAGGCTGATATGATCCGTCGGCAGGTAGCATAGCTGAGGCTATCTTTGGCTACCAGTTCATTTTCAACCCAATCAACGGCTGTTCGGTTGGTAACGTCATGAGCGTATTTGAACTTGGCGCTGAGGCGCTCAACATCCCTGCGCTTCATGTCGATGGTCTTGGGTTCGTTGTCCAGAGAGGTAACAAAATCGCCAATATGCTCAGACAGCAAAACCCAATCGCCTTTCGTGATCGCATACAGTTCAGCGCCGCGCTGGGCATCGTCGTGCAGATTGTAGGCGACATCCAACGCAACATCGTCAATCTGTTCATCTGTTAGCCCTTGGCGCTTGTAGCGTTCGATCTCGACGCGCCAGCTTGCCAGTTCGCCTTCCAGCCCAGCGCGATTGCTTTTTGCAAGTTCGATAAGGCGTTTCCAATGAGCGACAATAGGCATCACCCTTCGCTCTGCTACGGAAAGGCTTTCGGTTTCCAGTGTTTGCTTGAAGCGGGCTTTTCCGAATTTTGGCCTCAGCGATTTGGGAATTTCCACGACTGCAAACCATACGCGGCGGCGCTGTGTCAGATACTTGGGCAAGGTGGTCTCCAAGGTGGTTACCACCCACGTTTACCACCCACGTTTTTATCCTTAAACCCCAATTTTTCTTTATTATATGCCCGGAAGGGTCTCGAGGGTTCGAATCCCACCTCCTCCGCCACTTGCCCTCGCGAAAGCGTTTTCCCGATCCGGCTGCGGCCGGATTTTTTCGTTGTTTTCGAGGGTTATGCGGGAGGGGCTGAGCACCGCCCCTGCTGCCAGGAGGCCCGGAAGCCGTCTCTCAGCGCCGGTATTCTCCGGACCTGATGACTGCGCGGATTTGGTGAATAGCCTTTCAAGTCATTGAAATTGCGAGTTTCCGGACCGTTTCACGCGATTGGCTTCGAAGCGGGTCGCGTTAGGTGATGGAAACTGAGATCCAAATAAGCTGTCGATTGACGCGGCGGGCTTCGCCACCGCTCGATGCCTCAACGTCATGATCGGCTTCGGCTGGATCAAGCTTCACGGACGAAATCACTGCTCCACCCCATAAAGCGCCCTCAAGTGCCTGGGAACCGGCTCTGCCATGTCCCACTGCACTGTCATCGGCGCTTCCCCATCCCACCCGGCGAAGCTGACCGGGCCAGCGTAACGGAAAGGCGCCGCGCGGCCGTCTCGGAGCTTCGATTTGCGTAGGAACAGGTGAACTGTCCATCCGGGTTCCGCGCCGGATATGATCCGGCCGCGCAGGTCGTCGCGGCGGGTGCTGGTCTGGGTTTGCCAGACAAAACGCGTGGGGCTGGCGAACTGGTCGGCATAGTGACCGCCGACGGACATGCTGCCCTTGTCCATCGTCACCAACAAGATCATGGCCCGCACGCCTTTGAGGACCACGATACCGGCGTTCCATGAGCCGGTGTTGAACTCCGCCCCGAAATGGGGTGCAATCTGGTCGCGCTGGTATTCCTGCCAGAGGGTCAGGCCCTTGGCGGGTGCATTGGGTGCTGGGGCGGCATCTTCGGCGGCTTCGGCCAGGCTTGTGCCCTCGGGCATGTCATAAACCACATCCCTCGCCTGGAAGTAGCGCAGCAACCGCCAATCCACGAGCTCTGACGCAAGTGCAGTCAGGGCAGTGGTCTCCGCGTCGTCAAATGTGGTCTCGAAGGTTCCCGGCCCCAGCCGGAACCAATCCGTCTCGGCCAGGATCTTCAGAGGTTGCTGCATCAGGACCGCGCGCAGCCGGGACGCGTCGTCAGGATCAACGCTCAGATCCGCCTTGATCTGCGGATTGCGAAGAGCCAGACGGGTAACACGCTCCACCAGATCGTTCAGGCCGATCCGACCGGGGAGGGCTCCCGCCTCGATCATCGCGCGCAAGACCAGCATCTTGTAGCTGCGGGTCATCCGCGTCGTCTCGATCTCGTCCAGAAGGGCGCGATGTGCCGTCCAGGTCGCGCGTTGTGCCTCGGACAAGTCACCCATGTCGGCCACGAACCCGAGCCAGCCCGAATGCCCGGTGCGGCCAGGGTTGAAGCCCGCGTGCTGCACTTCGGAGGCCGTGGGCCTTGTGCCGTGGCGCTCGCGGAAGTCGCGGTAGAAGGCGGCCAGCTCCTCGCCATCGCGCGGCTGGCGGATCAGGGATCGCAGGATGTCGAGTGCCTGAAGGTCATAGGTCACCTCGCAACCCGCGGGGAACTGGATCAGCCGGTCGTTCAACCGCTCCAGTGCCAAACGCAGCGCACCATCGCCCGCGCCCACCTTCAGCAAGGTCCGGAACTTGGTCAGGAAAATTCTATGGTTGCCGATATAGTCGATGACCGCCAGATGCGCCTTGTCCGCTGACCGGCGCAGGCCGCGGCCCAGTTGCTGGAGCCAGATCACCGGGCTTTCGGTCGGGCGCAACATCAGCACCGTGTCGATCGAAGGCACATCGACACCTTCGTTGAACATGTCGACGGCGAAGACGATGTCGAGATCGCCATCCTCCAGCGCCTTGAGCGCGCTGGCCCGAGGAGCGGAGGTGTCGCCCGAATGGACCGCCACGGCGCGCAGGCCTCGCGCTTGCGCGAAATCGGCCATGAAATCTGCATGGCGGCGGGAGACGCAGAAGCCGATGGTCTTTCTGCCACCGCGTTTCGCGAGCTGTTCGAGGGCGTTTTCGGCACGCGCCTGGGTCGCGACGGCTTCGGTCAGGGCGGTCTCGTCGAACCGACCGCTGCGCCAGGGAATTTGAGAATACTCGACCGGGTCGGGCACGCCGAAATAGTGGAACGGCGCCAGAAGGCCCCAGTCGATCCCGGACCAGAGATCGCATTCGTAAACGAGGTTTTCCTCGCAAAGGCCCAAGAGGTCGCCGCCATCACTGCGGTCGGGCGTGGCGGTCAGGCCCAGGAGAAAGCCTGGTTGGAAATGATCGATGATGCGCCGATAGGTGGCGGCAGCCGCGTGGTGGAATTCGTCGATGACGATGTAGTCGAAGGCTCGGGGATCGAAACGGGTCAGATGCGCGTTGCGCGCCAAGGTCTGGACGGAGGCGAAGACGATGTCGGCCTCCGCGTCCTTATCCTCGCCGCTGTAGCGGCTAAGCCGGGCGCGGGGCCGCACAGCGCGGAAGGCGCTCATGGCTTGGGTAAGGATTTCCTCGCGGTGCGCCACGAACAGGACACGGGCCGCGGTCGCGCTGTCGAAGGCAGCGAGGAAGGTCTTGCCCAATCCCGTGGCCAGAACCACAAGGCCCGCGCCATAGCCCTTAGCCCGCGTTGTCTGCAGCGCCGCTAACGCTTCGGCCTGAACCTCATGCGGGGTTGGAGCCGGTTCCGGGGCCTCCAGTGGAGCGCCTGTGATCGCGGGCTGGGGCTTGTTGCGGCGCTCCTCATAGGCGTCAATCCATGCTGGCGTCAGTTCGGTCACCTCGGGCCTTGCCAGCAGCGCCTCGAAGGCCGCGCGGGCGGCCAGCAGCGGGGCGGGATCGACCGGATCGACGTGGCGCAGGTTCCATTCGATGCCGTCGGTCAGCGCCGAACGCGACAGGTTCGACGAGCCGACGATCAGCGCCCCGCCGTCACCTGCGAAGGTGAACATCCAGGCCTTGGGGTGGAACGGGATCTGCTCCGCCTGGAAAACATGTAGCCGGCGCTCGCCCTCGAGGTCGGCGATCAGCCGGAGCGCCCCCGGTTCCGTCACGCTCAGGTAGTCGCCCGTCAGAAGCCGCAATTGCCCGCCGCGTTCGAGCAGGTCGTGCAGATGCGGCAGGACCAGCCGCACGCCGGAGGCCATCAGGAACGACACCGACAGATCGATCGCCTGCGCTCGGTCGATCAGGGGGCGCAGATGGGCGTGCAGCGCATCGTCGCCGCCCGAGATCAGGGGGCGATCATGGGGCATGCCCGGCAGGGGGCCGGGCGCCGCCAATGGCGGATCGAGCCGCAGATGGACATGGTCGCCAGTCTCGACCAGCGTCACCCGCGCTGTCGTGTCCGTCGTTTCCAGAAGGGCCTGCGCGGGGCCGATCTTGGTGGCGAGCGCCGCTTGCTCGACGGGAGTCAGCTCCCGCCACCTCGCAGCATGACGGCAAGGAGCAAGGACAAGACCGGCGCCGTGGCGGATCAGGATGGCCTGGGTGTCGCATTCCACGATGGCGCTGGCGGCGGCATCGCAGAGAGCGCAGTAACGGTCGTCCGACCCTTCCGTGACTTCCGATCTGCGATTCACGCCTTCTTAACCACTGAATTCACCCACATTTCCGACGCACGATCCGGACGGCAGTCCCGGCCTTGCCACATGTCAGGTTGGCCGAAATCTCCGCATCGGTCCAGGAGCGCCGCCAGGCGTTCCGCGGTCATGTCGGTGAAGCGTCGCCCGTCCTTCAGCCGCCCGCCCGTGCCGCGCTTGAACGAAAGGTAGAGCGCGCCGCTGGGCACCAGATGCGCCGCCAGTCGGCCGATGACCCCGGGCAAGTCCGCTTCTGCCACATGCAGCAGCGAGGCGCAGGCCCAGATGCCTTCGAACGCATGTTCCCAAGTGAAACCCTCGAACCGCATAAGCCGAGTCGGCACAGCCGCATGCGCCTGCGTGGCGGCAACCATGGCCGGTGAGGCATCGAAGGCTGTTACAGCATAGCCAAGCCGCCGAAAGGCCAAGGCATCCCTGCCAGACCCCGATCCGGCATCGAGAATGCGCGTGGGCCCACCATTCCGTAAGGGCAATGCCGCAAGAAACCGCCCACGCGCCTCCGACATGTCGACATCGCGCGTGGTCGCGATGAATACGGTAGCATGGTGATCGTAGTAGTCCGACAAGGCAAGACTCGGCGCGAACTGAAGTCTAGCGCAGTGTTTCCTGACTTCGGAAGATTGACCAGGGTTAGTGATTGTTTCTTGAAGCCATTTTCAGCATCCTCCAATTTCGGCGCGTCGACCATGTCGATCCTCGCCTCTCGGAACACTGTCCGGAAGATTTCATTTCGCTCTCCGCGGGGAGACAAGACATGCCCCGTCTATTTCGGCGACCACATCCGTTTCGCCGATCTCTAGTTCGGGAGCATCGCTTTGGAGCCATGCAGCCAGAATATCTGCCGCCTGTTCAACCCGCTCGGCTTTCCTCAGCGAGCACTCCCAGACTGTCGCCACGCGCCATCCCTCGGTGAGAAGCGCAGCGTGGACAGTGCTGTCTCTCGCGACATTTGCTTCGAACTTCGACTGCCAGAACTCCGGACGTGTCGAAGGCTTCGTCGTGTAGTGGCAACCCTGGTGGCGATGCCAGAAGCAGCCATGCACGAACACGGCGGCTTCCCAGCGCGGAAGGACGATATCAGGGCTCCCAGGAAGTCCTCGGCCGCCCAGGACATAGCGATGCCCCAAAGCGTGCAAGCGCTTCCTCAAGGCAAGTTCCGGTTTGGTGGAGCTGCGGGGTACGGCCCGCATGATCCGTGACCGGGTCGCTGCGTCAACAATGTCTGTCACAAGTCAGCACGTTGCCTTTGTGATAGACCGAGCGCGGCGAAGGCGCGCCGCGCCATCTCGTAGCCCATCGGTGCCGGGACAGCATCGCCGATCCACTTCGCGAGGTCCTTTCGCCTCGCTGGAACCCCCCGCTCCAAGAAACCGTAGCCGTCGGGGAATCCCTGGACCCGCGCTGCCTCGTGGGGCGTCACCAGACGACGTTTCATGGGATGGATGAACCGGCCTTGTCCGGGCGTGCCGATGCCCGTCGTGATCGTCGGAGCCGGGCGATCGTGATGCATCCTGCCGTAGACCGCCGTGTAGGTGGTGCCGTCCTTGTGGCAGTCGGGCCGCTCCGAGTTGGCCAGGTCGTGAAGCCCGTTGTCGAACAACCAGTGGATCCGCTTCCGGTTCTCGTCCGACGGCACGGGCGCGGTGTCGAAGGGCTCGACGCCGCCCTCCAGCTCCATAAGGTCGCCGATGGCCCACATGACGGAGCGAGGCTCGCGCTCCTCGATAACCGGCAAGGGCACGCTGGCTACATCACCTCGGATCGCTGTCATGAAGTAGCGCTCTCGGGTTTGGGGCCAGCCCAAGCGGTCCGCCCGGACGATGTCCTCAGTAACCGTGTAGCCTTCGGATTCAAGCAGCTCTCGCGCCATCCCGACGACGTCGCCATGAGAGACCGTCACCGTACGGACTTTCTCGATGAGCACGGCCTTGGCGCGGAGCGCGACGGCGGCGGCCACCGTGCAGATGAAAAGATCGTTGCGGGGATCCCGGCGCCGGGTGTGATTGTTCAGGTTCGAGTGCCCTTGGCAGGGCGGACCGGCGATCAGCAGGTCGACCTCAGGCGCGATGGCGAGCGCTGGATCAACGATCTCGGGGGTGTAAGCGAACCGGCAACGGTCTTGCCTACGCCGAACCTGGTAGTCCACGAGCGACGACACGCCAGCGCAGACCTTCTTGCCGACGTCGTTGCTGCGCGCGTGTACATCCAGTGCGCCGGCATCGGCGTCCACGATCCGCTCGAACCAGGCGCGCCGGTCGAAGGCCCGGGCAGCCAGCGAGGCGCCGACCGCGAACCCGCCGGCGCCACAGAAGAGATCAATCACAGCGTTGCGCCGTGGTCGGGATCAATCGAAATCGAAAGTCTCGCGAAGCGCGCGGTACAGTGCCCGAGCCGCATTTTTGTCGAATTGCATGATTTGGCTTGCGTGACCTTCAACCATTCGGTTTTCGGAGCCAAATGTTCGAATATCGAAAATGGGTTCACCGCCTGATTGGATAACCGTGTAAGTGCACCGAGATTCCGTTCGGCTTACATTGTAATCCTTCGTGTCATCCTTCTCGATCGCTCTTATTACTGCCATCCAGCCCTCCGTCATGCCACGTGTATTTCAGAAGGCCCGGATCTCGTGCTGCGTCAACCGCTTCCTGCCGTCTCGCCCCTCCGGATGCTGGAAGCGGATGAATGCCGCAAGGAGCGGGCCGGTCTCCGTCGACATCTGCCGGAACACGTGGCTTCGCCAGAAATCGATATCACCATATCGCGCGAGTTCGTAGGGGTCGGCAAGGGCCGGATCGTGCGCGAGCTCCGCACGGACCCACAACCGGTAGAAAAAAGTCTCTCGTGCGCTCGCCGAAGTGAAGTTCAGCTGGTCCGGGATCTGGGCCTCGCCCTTCCCAGGGTAACGGCGCCGGATCAGGTCCAGCCCAGGGCCGGTCGCCATCCAGATCCAGAACTCCGGGTCGGCGAGGGCCGCGTCCCGTGAAAGGGCCTCATGGACGACGACACAGGCTGCCGCCTCAAAGCGGTCGTTCGTCATCGGGACGGCTTCGTCCTTCGACCGCCCGCCGAAGATCCGGCCGACGACTCCGGCTCGCGCTGCCTCTTGCGGCTTGTCCACGGCGTCGTAGAGAGCGCCGAGGTCGTCCATCAGACGCGCGACGGCCCCGGGCCAGTCGTGGTCGCCCCCTTCGACGCAGGTATCGGGCTCGGGTCGCGCCGGTGGCTCGTCAACCTTGCCGCACTCCTTCCAGGCCTTCCACCAAGTGCGCGCCGCGGCGTCGGTCACGATCGGGTAGGCCATCAGATACTCCTCAGCTGTCGGACGAAGTCCGTTCGGTCATGCACGGCGGCGCGCAGCTTGATCGGATCGCGAACGATGCCCTTCAGGGTCGTCAACGACATCGGCATGTTGGCGCCCAGCTGTTCGAGGATCGTGGCGAGCGGCGTCCCCTTTGGAACCTCAGTCGCCTCTTCCACATCCTTAGCAGCGTGGCCTAGCACGGCCGCCACGATCTCCGCCATGACGAAGGCTTGCAGCAGAGGGCCGTCGGAGACCCGCTGCATCCCTTCGTATATGTCTTCAGCTATGAAGCAGGTCGCGAGCGGGTTTTCGTCGCCCGGCTCCTCCAGCAGGCGCCCTTCGTTGTACTCGACGTGCAGCAACGCGCCCGGGAAGCCTGTCCAAGCCTCCGCCTCTTGCTTCGTCATCTTGCGGATGTCGAAGGTCGACCGGACGCTCCTCAGCTTAAGCTTGAAGGTCCGCTTGGCGATCCATGCGCCCCGACGATGGGGCCACCCCGGGGCGGGCTCGGCGTCCGCGTCGAGGGCGAGCGCGAGGGTCGCGTGCAGCTCCCGCTTGTGCCCGAATTCCTGGACGAGGCCCGAGTCGAGGAAGATGCGGTCGGGCAGGTCGCCCTCCACAGGCCAGCGTCGGTGGACGAGGCGACGCTTGAACATCGGATCGCGCAGGGACAGCAGCAGCACGACGCCCTCCGCACGATCAGCCAACGTCGACCGGATTTTGTTCGCGTCGAGATTGGGGCAGATTGCGACGTGCAGGCCGTCGAAGTCCGCCGGGTCCAGCTGGACGACGTCGTCCTCGATCTCCTTCTCCCGCTCGCCGACTAGCAGCACCGTGCTGTCCAGCGCCGCTTCCAGAGCATGGACCGCGAAGAAGGGCCGCGCCGTGCGCGGTTCCGAGCGTCTCCAGGCCTTCATGACGCGGCCTCCTCGACAGGCAGCACCTCGGGCACGAGCTGTACCGTCCAACTGGGATCATAGGCCTCCGACCGGAAGGCGATGCGGGCCGGCGCCGCTGACGTTACGACACCGAGCCAAAGATCGTCGCCGAGCGGCTCCAGCGGGCAGTCCGGCTCAAGCTCAAGAGGTATGGGATCGGCACCGGACACGCCGTCCTCCTCAGCGACCTTCAAGAGGATTCGCACGCGGAAAGGTAGATCGGTGACAGGGCTGTCCTCAGGCAAGGAGACGTCGACGTGACCGGTCGCCCGCAGGCCATCTCCGTCCACCTCTATCCTCGGACCGTACGGACGCAGGGAGATGGGCGCAGGGTTGGGTCCCGGCGGCGCTGGCCGACCCTTGGGCCCCATGCCGAACCAAGAGGCGAGGTCCCGTTCCAGCTTGGTCAGGCGTCGTGGCCGCGGCGGCGCCGGTGGCTTCGCCGAGTTCTGGAAGTCTCGGAAGCCCTTCTTGATCCGGGCCAGGATGGACTTGACGATCTCCGGCTTCTCGTCTCCGTCGATCTGTAGCCTCTGGGCCGTCGGATCCCACTGATTGTGCTGGAGCGGTTCGGATAGCTTCAGGACCTCGTCGACGTCCTCGGCGGCCACGAAGCACCCGACAGCACGGGGAGCCGTGGCGCTGAGACGCCAGTTCTGATGGTAATCGACCACCATCAGCGGGCCGCGCACAAGTGCGACGGTGTCGAGCCTGTTCTCGAATTCCTCGCCTAGAGGGTTTTCCTCCTCGCTGTCGTCAAGCGCGACGGCGCCCAGGGCGCCTATGTCGAGGCCCTGAGAGCGGTTGAACAACTTCCTCTGCTGGCGACCGGCGATGTCCGGCGCCTTCCCGATGGCGCTGTCGAAGGCAGCGATGAAGGGCTTGATGTGCGCCCGCTGCCCCGGTTTTGGGAAGGTCTCTTTGCCAAGATGATCGAAGACTGACGCCTCAAGGAGCCGCGCTTCGATCCGCGGCCACCACCAGTCCTCGATCCCCGCGACCAGATCTTCCGGTTGCACGGCCGTGTCGATCAGCAGGATCGAGGTGCCGAGGCCGTCCTCCCGCTTGAACCCGAGTCGCTCGGCCATCGCTTCGGCGGTGTCGCCTTGAAGAGGGTCGAACCGGACGCCCTCGTCCGGCACGAGGACCTCGGTCCCGAGAAAGGCGCGACCGGTGAAAGGCTTGCCCTCGAAATCGTGCCCGGCCTGGTAGGCGCAACCCATGAGAAGGCTGATCGGCGCGCCTCGGGCGTCCTCCGTCCGGCTGAAGGCGAAGATCGTGCCGATGCGCGAGTTTGAGCTGTAGACGGCCTTGCCGAACCCGTAGGACCCTCCTGAGCCTGTCTGGTTCTGCGCCTTGCCGCTCCCGCCGAGGTCCATCAGGAGCTTGCGCAGATTGGAGGAAGGATGCGTCGGGTCGCCCTTCAGGCCTGTCGTATCGTAATCGTCGACGTAGAGGACGTCGAGCGGCCGGGCCCGATCGCGGAACGCGTTGCTCTTGGGCAGGCCGAGGGCGGGCTCACGCAGGGCGATGTCGGTGAGCGATGCGGCCGTCTCAAACGCCCGGCGCGCCTCATCCTGCACGCGCCAAAAGCGGAAGTCCACGCGGACCGCCCCGCCTGAATCTGCCGCTGCGTCGACACTATTCTGAATCGCTTCGCGGGCGAGGTTCGCCGCCTCGTTTTTGCCGCTGCCGTTAAACACGCTTTTGTACGCATCGCCGGGTGCGCCGCCGTTCAAAGGCGCCTTCTCATAGTGCCAAGACAAAGCTAATCCTCCCGCAAACTAAAGGAAATTCGTACCAGAATGGGCGTGAAGCTACAAGCAACGGCTCGCCGCACTCCGCCGCTGACGCCCAGCTTACAGCTTGAACTTGGCGCTGGATTTGCCCTTAGGCGAAGCGAAACTCGCCTCCACCTCGGAAACGGCGTCCTTTAGGGCTTTGACGACCTTCCGAACTTCGGCCTCATCCCAATCATAGGTTGAGCGGTTCGAGAGGTTTCCGATCCGCCCGATCGCATCAAGGGCCTTGTTCGTCCTGCTCTCTGCCAGGTCACGAAACTTTTGGTGCTTGGCGCTCAGACCGCGCGCTTCTTGGTTGCTTCCATCCATATCCGGCTCCTTGCGATAGCGAATCTGTCGCATATGCTGCGCTCCAACTGCGATAAAATTGTGCATAGGAGGGTATCTTGTCAATCATATAGATAAAATATTTGTATGATATGCGACCTATAAGTGCGAGCCAATGCGCATCATTGCTTGCGCATATGCCGCCAGATATGCCGTCGATATCACCTCACAGAAGTGCACCGTTATTGTCTTAAATTTCTGTTTCTGTGAAGGAAATAGGATGGGTTGACCGTGTCTGAGTGTTCGAGGCCGGCACCCCAGCACGGACGTGGTTCAGGTGACAATCAGACGAGTGTCGTATGCTCGCGCTGCAGTCGCCATTCTAGCGCGAACGGCTCAAGCACCCGCGCCAGTGTCACCTCCGGGCCCTGCGTCCCGTCCAGGATCGCCTCGACGATGTCCGGCGCGAGCAGCGTAAGGCGCAGGACACGGGTCATGTTGGAGGGGGCGATGCCCTCGCGCTCAGCCGGTTCGGCGATGGCGACGAACTCGCCCGCTTCCAGCATGCGCTTCCACCGGAATGCTCGGGCCAGCGTATTGCCGGTTCTTTGCGGTCGTACGGCGACGTCCGTTTCTTTTCTGCGGTACACGAAATCTTTGCACTGAAAGCGCCTTCGCCTTTCAGACATGTGCATGCAACATCTCCCGAACCTCATCCAGTTTGTATGCGGGTCTTCTGCGGTGAATGATCGTGTGACAATTGGGGCAGAGGGGCACGAGATCCTGTACTGGATCGACCTTGCGCTTCCCGTCTGCCAAGCGAAGTTCTTCCAGATGATGAACTTCGATGACATGGGTTCCCGCAGGCCCGTATCGGTTCTTCATGGAAACGCCGCAGACCTTGCAGGTGTATCCGTGAGCTTCTAGACATGCCTCCCTGGCGGCCGGATTCCGCTCTACAAGCTTCGAAAGTGCAGAAATCAATTCACCTTCTTCGAAGACGCGGCCAATGAGCGGTTCGAAGGTGGTGGAAGGGGGAACCGGCGCCGGGGCAGCATACCACCCGTTGCTTTGCTCGAATAGAAACCTTCGCTCAAGGATTGGCTCGAAACGTTCGATTGATCTTGGCCCACCGCGGGAAATCTTACCGTCCGGGCCAGTTCTTGCGAATTGCTTGAACACGAGAAGAGCAAACTCTGCTTCGGTCACAAGATCGATATGTTCTCGACATTCTCTAAAACTTGGTCGTTTGCGCCCGGCCTCAGAGATCGCCCAGTCCGGCGAAAGAATGAGCCCGCCGTCAACTTTTTCGTTGTCTTCCCAAAGTCCAAAGATAACAAATTTCGCTTCTCGGTTCACAAAGGACCAAGACCACCGCCAATTCTTGCAGGTTGCACCTTGGTTCTCAATGAATTCCTGCCGTTTCATCTCGCCGACTGTCTCCATTGGCCTGATTCTCTCTGTAGAACTGTAGCATCTGCTCGTTCCACTCCAGCGGAAACTGCCCCAGCACCCGCGCCAGCGTCACCTCCGCCCCCTGCACCCCATCCAAGATCGCCTCGACGATGTCGGGCGCGAGGAGCGTCAGGCGCGGCACGCGGGTCATGTAGAAGGCCGCGATCCGCTCGCGCTCTACGTGGCGCCGCCACGGCGCCCGAGATTAGCCATGCGCGACGATCACCTTACGCCAGATGTTGTCGTATTCATTCGCGGCAGTGTAACCTCCTGAATGCGATGCGGCGCGTGAGGGATAGATGCATCAGGGAAAATCACTTCGGGCGGTTCTTGCAGCCCTGCTGGTTTGCGCTGCCCCATCCGCAGCTGACCATGACGATATCCCGGACCCGCCCCCCATCTCCGTTTCACAGCAGGTGCAGAAGGATCTGAGCCTTGATTCCACGTCCGTGACGGTGTCCGGTCTGTCGTCCGGCGGCTTCTTCGCCCACCAGTTCCACATTGCCTTTTCCTCAACGGTGACGGGCGCCGCCATCCTCGCGGGCGGGCCCTATGGCTGCGTGGACATCATCGATAACCCCTACTGGCCGATCTGGAAACTGGACCGGTTCTCCGCTGCGTTGGTCGCGTGCACGCATACCTTCGGCAACCGGTTCTGGGGCCTGCGACCCGATCCTCCAGCCGCTGAGGATGCCCGGCAGCTGATCGACGCCGCATACGAGGCTGGTGACATCGATGATCCTGCGAACCTTGCCGAAGATCGCGCGTGGCTGTTCCGCGGGGATCTCGATGCGATCGTTTCAGAGGATGTCGCCAACAGCCTCGTCGATCTGTACCGCCTTCTGGGCGTTGATGGCGACGCCTTGCATGTGGCGCCCGGGGATCCGGATCGCCCCGCCAACCATGGCATGCCTTTGGACAGCTTCACCGGGGAGAGCCGGTTCCCGCCGCGCGCCTGTGCAGATCACGCGCGGCCGTACCTGATCGAATGTGGATACGATGCCGCCGAGCTTCTGCTGCGGCACCTTTATCCCGAGGCGGATCTCAAAGGGCCGGTGAACCCGCACGGCGCGGGCCGCCTGCACGCTTTTGATCAGACTGAGTTCTTCCAGGTGTCCTCGACGGCGAGTCTGAGCGGTGTCGGCTACCTGTACGTGCCGGACGCCTGCCGTTC
Organism: Roseovarius halophilus (ex Wu et al. 2025); assembly: GCF_047086965.1. NCBI lineage: Bacteria > Pseudomonadati > Pseudomonadota > Alphaproteobacteria > Rhodobacterales > Roseobacteraceae > Roseovarius > Roseovarius halophilus (ex Wu et al. 2025). Next base: position 29,773 of record NZ_JBKOTX010000045.1, read on the forward strand.
AGATGAGTGCCGGCTGCATGTCGCCTTCCATGGATGCCGTCAGAATGTCGACGCGCAGGGTGACGACCGTATCCATGACGATTTCGTGCGTGACGCCGGCTACAATCGCTGGGCTGCTGCTAATCGTATCGTCGTCCTCTACCCGCAGGCCACCGCGACAGCGGTCAACCCGAGAGCCTGCTGGGATTTCTGGGGCTACAGCGGCGACGGATGGAGAACGCGCGACGGGGTCCAGATGCGTGCCGCCGCTCGTATCGTCGATCGACTGCTCGACAGGTAGCACTTTTCGCAGTCAGCATTGCCGCGTATCGATGACGTCGCGAAAATGTTCGGGACTGCGGCTTCGGTTCTACTTCAGCAGAGCGTCTTTCGATGCGCGTCTATTGACGCCGCCACGCGTGGCGGGACGGCCATCGCGTTCACTCTGGCAGTCGACACAGAGCTTGACGCCTGGCAGGGCGATTCTCCGCGCATCCGGTATCGGTTCGTGGCATTCGGCACAGTTGGTCAGGCTCTCGCCCTCCGGCAATCACCTCGCCTGCATCCGTTTCAGTTCGTCCTGAATCGAGGCATCAATCTGCTCGTTTACGGCCCCGTCACGGGCCCAGCCTCCGGCCATCTCGCAACTCCCTATTGCTAGAATCGTGATATAGGCTTCGCGCGAGAACAATAAAACCGCCCGCATGTCATAACCATGGGTGCTGTTCCTCCCACACCACTGGAAACGGTTCCAACACCCGCGCCAGCGTCACCTCCGGCCCCTGCTTTCCGTCCAGGATCGCTTCGACGATGTCAGGCGCAAGCAGCGTGAGGCGCAGGACGCGGGTCATGTAAGACGGTGCGATACCCTCGCGCTCGGCCAATTCGGCGATGGTGACGAACTCGCCCGACTCCAGCATCCGCTTCCAGCGAAAGGCGCGGGCCAGCGCCTTGACCAGCGTGTTGTCGGTCCTGCGCGGTTGAGCGGCACCCTCAGGCATCTGCATCTCCTTGCGCCCGCCGCGCTTCACGACGCGGAACGGGACGTGCAGCGTTACCGTGTCGGGGATTGGCGTCGCGCGCGTCACGCGGCCTCTCCTACACCGCCGGCAATCATCTCGCGCGCGAGACCGCCGAGCCCGTCCACGCGAAGCCGGACGTTGAGCCCGTCCGTGCCGACGTCGACGCGCTCCACCAGCAGCGCCACGATGCGGGTCTGCTCGGCGGGAAAGAGCTCGTCCCACAGCGGGTCGAGCTGCTGCAGGGCCGCACGGGCGTCGGATTCGGTGATGTCGCCGATCTCTGCGCGCGCCGCCTTCCAAGTCCCCGCCACGATCTCCGGCTGGCGGAACACGGCGCGCAGTTGGTCGATGACGGCCGCCTCGATCTCGCCCGCGGGCACCCGGCCGACCGGGCATGATCCGGCGCCGTGCTTCAACACCGTCTGGCTGACATAGTACCGGTAGAGCTTGTCGCCTTTGCGCGTGTGCGTCGGCGAGAAGGCTGCGCCGTCCGGCCCGAACAGCAGCCCTTTCAGCGGCGCCGGCGTGTCGGCGCGGGTCCGCATCGCACGCTTGCGCGGGCTCTCCTGCAGGATGGCATGCACCCGGTCCCACGTCTCGCGATCGATGATGGCGTCGTGCTCGCCGGGGTAGCTCTCGCCCTTGTGCACCGCCTCGCCGATGTAGGCGCGGTTGTTCAGCATCCGGTACAGGTACTTTTTGTCGATCCGGTTGCTGCGCGGCGTGCGGAGGCCGCGGGTGCCCACCTCGCGCGCCAGTTCCGTGCCCGAGCCGATCTCGAGGAACCGGGCGAAGATCCAGCGGACGTGCTCGGCGCTGTCCTCATCGACTAACAACCTCCGGTTTTCGACCCGGTAACCGTAGGGCGGCACCCCGCCCATCCACATCCCCTTCTTCCGGCTTGCAGCGACCTTGTCGCGGATGCGCTCGGCGGTGACCTCCCTCTCGAACTGGGCGAACGACAGCAGGATGTTCAGCGTCAGCCGGCCCATCGAGGTCGTGGTGTTGAACGACTGCGTCACCGAGACGAAGGTCACGCCGTTCCGGTCGAACACCTCGACCAGCTTGGCGAAGTCGGCGAGCGAGCGGCTGAGACGGTCGATCTTGTAGACCACGACCACATCGACAAGCCCGTCCTCGATGTCCTCAAGCAGCCGCTTCAGGCCGGGGCGTTCCAGCGTGCCGCCCGAGATGCCGCCGTCGTCATACCGGTCGCGGACGAGCGCCCAGCCCTCGGAGCGCTGGCTGGCGATGAACGCCTCGCAGGCCTCGCGTTGGGCATGCAGGCTGTTGAACTCCTGCTCCAGCCCTTCCTCGGAGGATTTCCGGGTGTAAATCGCGCAGCGCTGCTTGCGCACGATGGGCTTGGTCATGTCCGCCTCCGCCGGTTCTTCAAGCCGAAGAAGACCCAGCCGTTCCAGCGCGTGCCGGTAATCGCGCGGGCGATGGCCGACAGGGACTTGTAGGGCCGCCCCTGCCACTCGAAGCCGTCCGCGGTGACGGTGACGACGTGCTCGACGCCCTGCCATTCGCGGATCAGCCGCGTGCCGGCGATCGGCATCGTGTCGGCGCGGACGCGGCTCTTCTTGCGGTCGCCACCATCCAGTTCCTCGCCCAGCCGCTCCAGCCGGCGGGCTGTCTCGGGCTTCAGCCCGCCATAGGCGAGTTCCTGGATGCGGTAGGCCAGCCGGCTCTCCAGGTAGCGCCGGTTGAACGGCGGCGGCTCGCTGTCGAACAGGTCCCGCCATTGTGCCTTCAGTTCCGGCATCGTCGCGGTCTTCAGCGCCGCCAGGCGCGCGGGGATGGGATCGTGGGTCGTCATGCCGTCTCCTTACGAGTTGAAGTTGCATGACGGCATCCGTCGGCCGGAGAGTGTAGGCAAAGTTCTCCATTGTTTTCAGAATCTTCACCTCGGTCGCGCAGCCTCAGCCGGACCAACCCCAGCGCCAGTAGCCCGCACAATTCGGTACGCCGTTCGGCGGGCGTCATCTGGTCAGGCGGCAGGGGGTTGGGCCTCCGCCTTGTCGTATTGATCGCGTTTTGCATGGGGAAACGCTACCCGCGCGCAAGCGCCGAAAACAATGCCGTTCAAAGGCTTATGGGAAGTCTGCGTAAACGTGCGTCGCCAATGGTAATCCAGTTCGCGAAGCACTCTGACGGACAACGGGTGATTGGGCTGTTCGCTCCCGACGTGCCAAACGTCATGGCCAAGCCAGCATAATGATTCTGCTGCGTCAGGTTCGCAGAGTTGTGAACGTTCGAAACCGTCGTTCCAGACAGTGTGCATGAACGGCAGCTTTGCGCAGATAGTAACCTTTGCAAAGTTTGGCCCATCTCCCGACAGCGGCCTTTCGTGAAGCGTGCGGCGCAAGCCGTGGACTGCACCCGCTGAGAGGCAGCGATGGACCACACCTCGTGCTCATGTCCCATGTGTCTCAAAG
>NZ_JBKOTX010000046.1:0-32814 GCF_047086965.1 Roseovarius halophilus (ex Wu et al. 2025)
CCCGGCATGGGCCCCGAAAACCGGCGCGACGCCTACGACGTCCATCTCCTCCTGCCGGACGGCTCGACAGAGGTCTTCACGCGCTACGACGCTGCGTGAGCAGGCGCAGGCGCCCCGGATTGCGCGTTCCACCCCCTCGGTCCATAGTCGCAAGCAGTTTGCGCGGCAAAAGGGAGCAGCATGGAACGCAGGTTCAAGATCGATGCCGACAGCTTCCCGGATCTAGCCGGAATGATGTTGGCCGTCGCCGATGCGTTGCGGGCCATCGGAGGCTCAGCCAGCATTGAAGAGTTGGACGAAAAAGTCATTGAGCAAGAAGGGCTGACCGAGGAAGAGCAGTCTTTCATGATGCGCAATGACGAAAACAAGCCGCGTGTGAATTACTATCTGGCATGGGCACGCACGTTCCTGAAGCGCGGCGGTGCCTTGGAGAACTCGAAGCGCGGTGTTTGGGCGCTGACTGAAAAGGGCCAATCGCTTACCACAGACGAGCAAGCAAGGGACATTTACGAGCAGGTCCAGCGTGAGGAGCGCGAGCGCGCCCGGCAAAAACGGCTTGCGGCCAAGAGTGATACGCCAACGCCGACCGATGAAAAGTCTGCACCGGACTTCGCGCCTGAGCCCGAGATGGAAGAGGATTGGCGGTCAGAACTGCTGTCTGCGCTGGGCGCTATGTCGTCTGATGGTTTCGAACGTCTGGCACAGCGCCTCTTGCGCGAGGCCGGTTTCACGAAAGTAGAGGTTCGTGGCAAGGCTGGCGACGGCGGTATCGACGGGGTCGGTGTGTTGCGCGTCAACCTCGTGTCGTTTCAGGTCTATTTCCAGTGCAAGAAGTGGCAGGGTAGCGTCGGCTCCAAGGAAATCCGTGACTTTCGCGGCGCGATGCAGGGGCGGGCTGACAAGGGGCTGTTTATCACCACAGGCCGCTTCACCGCCCAAGCCTCCGAAGAAGCAACGCGGGATGGCGCCACTGCCATCGACGTGATCGACGGCCCCCGGCTCTGTGACCTGCTCAAGGAACGAGGCTTAGGTGTGCGGACCGAGATGGTCGAAGAGGTTTCCATCGACCCGGACTGGTTCAAGACCGTCTGAAGCGGCACCCCGAGTCGGCGGGCGCGGCCCACCGGCGCTGAAACGTCCCCCTGTTGATTGGCAGAGACGGCCTATCGGGCCCGGTCCGCAACCCTTGCAACAGGGCACAGGGCACAGGGCAACTCGAGCCCTTGTTTTCACTGGTTTGTCTATTGGCGATCCCGGCAGGATTCGAACCTGCAACCTGCCCCTTAGGAGGGGGCTGCTCTATCCGGTTGAGCCACGGGACCGCGCACGCCTTCCTTACCCTGCCCGGCGCCGTTTGTCACCGCCGGATTCGCGTGTCGTGCCGTCGCGCTTGCCGCTTGATCAGGCGCGCCTGTTTGCGGTACCAATTTGCAAACAAGTATCGGGAAGATCCAGTGACAGACCACGAAAAGCGCCCGCTGACCCTGCGCGATGTCTCCGAGGCGTCGGGCGTGTCCGAAATGACCGTCAGCCGCGTGCTTCGCAACAAGGGCGACGTGTCCGAGGCCACGCGCAAGCGCGTGCTCGACTCGGCCAAGCGCCTGGGCTACGTCCCCAACAAGATCGCCGGTGCCCTGGCAAGCCAGCGCGTCAACCTCGTGGCCGTGATCATCCCCTCCATGTCCAACATGGTATTCCCCGAGGTCATGACCGGCATCACCGAAGTGCTGGAGGAGACCGAGCTGCAGCCGGTCGTGGGGCTGACCGGCTACCGCCCCGAGAAGGAGGAACAGGTCCTCTACGAGATGCTGTCGTGGCGCCCCTCCGGCGTGATCATCGCCGGGCTGGAACATTCCGAGGCGTCGCGCGCCATGCTGCGCGCCAGCGGCATTCCGGTGGTCGAGATCATGGACGTTGACGGCACGCCCGTCCATTCCGTGGTGGGCATCTCGCACCGCGGCGCCGGCCGGCGCATGGCCGAAACCATCCTGCGGCAGGGCTACAGGCGTATCGGGTTCCTCGGTACGCGGATGCCGCTCGATCACCGGGCGCGCAAGCGGTTCGAGGGCTTCACCGAGGTGCTGGCCAAGGCCGGTATCGAGGTCGCCGATCAGGAGTTCTATACCGACGGCTCCGCGCTGGTGAAGGGGCGGGAAATGACCGAAACGATCCTCGCGCGCTCCCCCGATCTTGATTTCCTCTACTATTCCAATGACCTTATCGGCGCGGGCGGCCTGCTCTGGCTGCTGGAACAGGGGGTCGACGTCCCCGGCCGCATCGGGCTGGCGGGGTTCAACGGGGTGAACCTGCTGCAGGGCCTGCCGCGCAGGCTGGCCACGATGGATGCCTGCCGCCTCGAGATCGGGCGCCGTGCCGCCCGTCTCATCGCCGCGGGCGCCAGCAGCCACACCCTGCCCGACCCGGAACGCGTGGTGCTGGAACCCACGCTGGCCCTCGGCGACACGCTGGACCGCAACTGATCCCGCGAACCGCCCGCCGTCACCCGGGGCAAGCCATGCCGCAACCGGCCGGCAACCGCAGGGCATGGCCCCGACGCGCACCACGCAAACAAGCCACACCCGGAAAACACAGGGAGAGCATCCATGAAAATAGGCTTCGTCGGCCTCGGCAATGTCGGGGGAAAACTCGCGGGCAGCCTGCTGCGCAACGGCCACGACCTGACGGTCCACGATCTGGACGACACGCTGGTGGCGGATTTCGTGGCCCGCGGCGCGCGCGCGGCGGACAGCCCCGCCCGCCTGATGCGCGAAAGCGACGCGGTCATCACCTGCCTGCCCTCCCCCGCCGCCTCGGACGCGGTGATGCGCGACATGCTGCCCGAGGTCACGGGCGGCAAGACATGGCTGGAGATGTCCACCACCGACGCCGACGAGATCAAGCGCCTTGGCGGGCTCGTGGCCGAGCGCGGCGGCGCGGCCGTCGACTGCCCCGTCTCGGGCGGGTGTCACCGCGCGGATACCGCCAACATCTCGATCTTCGCGGGCTGCGACCGGGCCACTTTCGACCGCATCCTGCCGCTGCTCACCACGATGGGCCGGCGCGTGCTGCATACCGGGGATCTGGGCAGCGCGTCGGTCCTCAAGGTCATCACGAACTACCTTGCCACCGCCAACCTGCTCAGCGTGTGCGAGGCGCTGGTCACGGCCAAGGGCGCGGACATGGACCTCGCCACCGCCTACGAGGCGATCCGCATCAGTTCCGGCACGTCCTTCGTGCACGAGACCGAAAGCCAGGTCATCCTCAACGGGTCGCGCGACATCTCCTTCACGATGGACCTCGTGAAGAAGGATATCGGCCTTTTCCAGCAGGTCGCGGACCGTGCCGGCGTGTCGCTGGAACTCAATCCGCTCATGAGGCAGATCCTCGATGACGGCATCGCCCGTTTCGGCGACCGCGAATTGTCGCCCAACATCATCCGGCGGCTCGAAGAGGCGACGGACCTCGACATCCGCGCCCCCGGCTTCCCCGCCGAAATGACCGACGACGAACCCGAGGAACCGGGCTACGAGGTGACGCCGCCACGGGCCGAGCGTTAACCATTTCACCCGGATTTCCTTGAAGTGGCCCGCCGATTGAGGCTCAATTCACGCCGGTTGGTTGTGGATCGTGACGATGATGATGTTTGCGGGTCTTTTGGGGATGGTGGCCGTCGGGGCATCGGCACTGGTCGGGATCGGCACTGGTGCCGACCCGGAATCCGGCCCGGACCCCGCCAACGACGATGACCGGCCGACCACGCCCGAGGACGACGCGGAAGGCGCCGAACAGCAGACCCCGCGCACCGGCCTGCCCGCATTTCTCGACGCCGCCACGGCCAGCCCGATGGCCGCGTCCGCCCCGGCGGCGGCGCCAGACGACGCCACCGAAAACGCCGACATGCCCGCCGACACGCGCACCGCGGCCGAAGACGACGGGCCCCGGCCACAGCCGGGTGCGGCGGACATGGCCGTGACCGGCGTTGACACCGATGACACCCTGACCGGCGGCCCCGGCGACGACTGGATCACCACCTACGGCGGCGCCGATCGGGCGGAGGGTGACGCCGGCGACGATGAACTGCGCGGCGGCCCGGGCGCAGACACGCTCGACGGGGGCCCGGATGACGACACCCTGCATGGCGAGGACGGCGCCGACCACATGACCGGCGGTCAGGGGCACGACACGCTTTTCGGGCATGACGGCGACGACACGCTCGACGGCGGGCCTGGCGCGGAGTCCGCCGTCGGCGGCGCGGGGGACGACACGCTGCGCGGCGGATCGGGCGACGACACCCTTCAGGGCGGGCTGGGCGATGACAGTCTGGACGGCGGCAGCGGTCAGGACTTGCTGTTCGGCGGGTATGGCGACGATACGCTCGATGGCACCTACGACACGCCGGGCACCGCCCCCGGGCCCGATCAGGACATGCGCGATTTCCTCAATGGCGGCCCCGGGGACGACCTGATCCGGGCCGGGGCGGGCGATCACGTCGACACCGGCAGCGGCGCCGACCGTGTCGCCCTCGGCGACTGGCTCTCGCAGGATCATCAGGCCGAGATCGCCGGCTTCTCCGCCGAGGAGGATCGCCTGATGATCGTCTATGACGACACGGTCGATCCCGACCCGCGGGTCACGCTGGAAGAGGACGAGGAAGAGGAAACCCGCCGTCACGTGCTGCTCAACGATGTCCGGATTGCCGCGGTCAGCGATGCCGCCGGGCTGACGCTCGACCGGATCGCGCTGGTCGCCCAAAGCGATCTCGACGGTCTGCGCGCGCGCTGAGACCGCCTGCGCCGGGGCCCGGCCCTTTGCCGTGAATGACGCAGCGCTGAACCCGACCAGCTTGTACAGCAGGGCCTGCCAGAAAGGAAGCTCCCGAAGAATTTTTGGAGCGGCTCAATTCTGCAGGTCCGGGGTGCGGGACGGAACGGACACTCCCCCGCGCGGAATCGAGGCGCGTAGCGCCGCCGCGCATCGCCGGGCCGCCCCCCGGCACGGCGATTGGGTTGGTCTTGGCACATAGATCAGAAGTTACGCGCCAGTTCCGGGATAAAGTGCAACAACTCAGAGGGTGGATCGCCGCGCCGCGGCCCGTCGAGGCGCGGCTTGAGCCATTAAGGCCCAACAGGGACTCGGAACAGGCATTTGCCGCGTGTCTCATCATATATGAAAATTCGTGCTATATGCTCGGGCGGCGGTCTGAAGGCCAATCTTGCGCGCCGGGCCTTGGGCGCCCCAAGCCGGACCACGGAACGCGAATGGCCTCGCCCTGAATTCGCCCTTTTCAAACCCGCCGAATTCGCCTAAGTGCGCGGGGTCCGGGGCGTGGCCCCGGCGCACTCTCCAAAAGGACCTTGCTGGACGACATCCCGGCTTGCGCCCTTGAACACTGACCCGCAAAGGAGACCCCGATGTCGATCACTGTCGAAGAAAAAGAACGCGTCATCAAGGAATTCGCCACCAAGGAAGGCGATACCGGCTCGCCCGAGGTGCAGATCGCGATCCTGACCTCGCGCATTTCCACGCTGACCGAGCATTTCAAGACCCACAAGAAAGACAATCACGGCCGCCGTGGCCTGCTGAAATTGGTGGCGCAGCGCCGCAAGCTGCTGGACTACCTCAAGGGCAAGGATGTTGACCGCTACCGCGATCTCATCAAGCGCCTCGGCATCCGCCGCTGACCATCCGGCGGGCCATCCCGCCTGTTTGACCGCAACGCCCGCGCCCTCCGGCGCGGGCGTTTTGCGTTCGCCGACAGGGCCGCGTCTGGCCGTTTTTTCGTCACGGCGCCGCTCAGGTACCGGGCGGTCGGTTCACCCGCGCGGCCCGCCCGCCCCGCACCGCCGCGATACCGACGCGCCAAGCACGCGGTACCGTACCGGAAAATCGCGTCATTTTCGCGTATTAATCCTGATTCGCCCCGATGGGCCGCGCCTCGATCACGACAAACGCCTGCGCCCACGGGTGATCGTCCGTCAGGGTGACATGGATGATCGCCGCGTACCCCGGGGGCGTCATCTCTGCCAGCCGGTCCGCCGCCCAGCCGGTGACGTGCATGACGGGCTGCCCGGTATGGACGTTCGACACCGCCATGTCCTTCCACGCGATCCCCATACGCAGCCCGGTCCCCAACGCCTTCGAACAGGCCTCCTTGGCCGCCCATCGCTTGGCATAGGTGCCGGTAACGTCCCGGCGGCGTTCGGCCTTGCGCTGTTCGGTCTCGGTGAAGACGCGATTGCGGAAACGGTCACCGAACCGCTCCAGCGTGCCGGCGATCCGGTCGATATTGGCCAGGTCGGTGCCGATACCCAGTATCATTCCGGCCCGAGCCTCGGCAGGTCCGCCGCAACGGCCCATGTCGCAAGGGTCAGAACCGTCTCCGTCAGGGTCACTCTATCTCTCCGCGGCTGCGCATCAGGCTGAGCTGGTTACCCGCGCCGATACCGAGGAACAGGCGGTTGCAGATCAGGTACCCCCCCGCGTAGAGCGCCAGCAAGATCATGAATTGACGCGATAATACCGGCGCGATGGCCAGCTTGGCAAATTCCGGCAACAGCCCCCCGGCAAGATAGGCCAGCGCGAGGTTCAGCAGCACGGCCACGCCAGTGGCCGTCCACGTGAACCGCCATGCGGCCGCGGGCCCGGGCCGGGTCTTGTGGGTACGGGCATGTTGCTGCCCCTCGATCACCGCGGCGACCATCGCCGGCACCATCAACTGCGCCGAGGACCCGAGCGCAGTGTCGGTCGAGGCGTTGAGCCACGACACCACCAGCCCGACCCCGATCGCGACGGCGACAAAAACGATGGCATACCGCGCGAAGATCATGTCGCGTCCCGGAATCCCGGCGCGCGTGCCTCGTCCATCAGGCGGCGCATCTCGCCGATCACCGCGGGGAGCCCATCGAAAACCGCTTCGCCGATCAGGAAATGCCCGATATTCAGTTCCACCACTTCGGGGAAGGCCGCAATCGGCTGCACGGTGTCGAAGGTCAGCCCGTGCCCGGCATGAACCTCCAGCCCCAGCGAGCCGGCATGACCGGCCATTTCGCGCAGGGCGCCCAGCTCGCGGTCGCGGGCATCCAGATCGCCCTCGGCATGGGCATCGCAATAGGCGCCGGTGTGCAATTCGATCACCTCCGCCCCGATCCGATGCGCGGCCTCGATCTGATGCCTGTCAGCCGCGATGAAGAGCGACACGCGGCATCCGGCCTTCCGCAACGGCGCGATGTACTGCGCCAGGCGTTCCTCGTCGCGTACCGCGTCCAGCCCGCCCTCGGTCGTGCGCTCCTCGCGCTTCTCGGGCACGAGGCATACGGCATGTGGCCGGTGGCGCAGGGCAATCGTCTGCATCTCGTCGGTCGCGGCCATCTCGAAATTCAGCGGCACGTTCAGAGCGTCCATCAAGGCGTCAATGTCCGCGTCGCGGATGTGGCGCCGATCCTCGCGCAGATGCGCCGTGATCCCGTCGGCGCCGGCGGCCTCGGCCAGTTTCGCCGCGCGGCGCGGCTCGGGATGCGTGCCGCCCCGCGCGTTGCGCAGGGTCGCCACGTGGTCGATATTCACGCCGAGGCGCAATTTCGTCTGGCCGGCCATGCCCGCCCCTCCTTTGACAAACGACTCGGGCCGGAGCCTATTCCTCATTCTTCCGGCCGTCAGCCTTCGCCGCCGCTTTTTCCTTGAGCGCGGCCCATTTCGCCTTGAGAAGCCCCTTGCGCCGGTTCTGGTAGGCCTGGATCAGCGGCAGGCTGATGTAATAGCCGAGCAGCCCTGCAATCACGCCCGGGATCAGCCCGCCCACCATGTAGGGCAGGAACACTTCTTCGTAGAAGATGTGAAGTTCGCTCCAGTCGGCGCGCGCATCGGTGAAAATGGCAATTATGTTATGCTTGAGATCACGGCCGGCCCCGACGAAGGCACTGCCCAGCGAATGCTCGACTTCCGTCGTGCCGACGCCGTACCCCATGCCCAGAAGGAAATATCCCGTCTGCAGGGAAATGGCCGCGATCGGAACGAAAGTCAGCGGATTGCCGACGAATGTCGACAACAGCGCCGCCACGATATTGCCGCGCAATACCCAGGCAAGGAAAACCGCGAGGAAGAAATGCAACCCGAAGAACGGTGAGAACGTGACGAAAATACCCGCGAAAATACCGCGTGCGATACGATGCGGCGGATCTGGCAAGCGGCGAAGCCGATGTTTGACGTAGTGGAACCCCCGCGTCCAGCCGCCCTTCGGCCAGAAGAAATCCGCCACCACTTTCCACAAGGGGCGCTTGTCTCGGCGTTTGAAGACCACCAGCGGGGCTCCTAGCTATCGTTTGCCGGTCCTCCACCGGACCTTGACGGATCGCGGAAACGCTCGACGGCGGCAACATCGCGTTCCGCATCCAGAGCGGAGATCACTCCATGCAAGTGCTCGGCGTCGCGCAAGTCGACGTCAACCAGCAACCGGTAGAAATCCGGCTTCCGGTCCACGAAAGTCAGGTCAGAGATATTGGCCTTTTGCTCTCCGATCAACGTGCAAATACGTCCCATCACCCCGGCATCGTTGCCGATCGTCACGTCCAGAGTGACATCGTAGACCGGCGGATGTGCCCCGGCGTGCCAGTGCAGGTCGAGCCAGCGCTGCGGCTGGTCATCATATGCAGCCAGCGCCTCGCAGTCGATCGCGTGGACGACCACGCCGCGACCCCGATACGCAATTCCCACGATCCGTTCGCCCGGCAGGGGCTGGCAACAGCGCGCGCGCTCGAATCTCTGGTCCGCCGAGAGCCCGATGACCGCGCGCTCGCGGCCCACTTCCTCCCCTTCCTCGGGGGCGAGGTCAGGGTACACGGCGTTCAGCACCTCCTGACCCGTCAATTCGGCACTGCCGAGGCGCGCCAGCACTTCGTCGACCTTTTTCAGCCGCAAGGTCCGCGCCGCGGCCTCCAGCGCCTTGTCCGTCGCCTTCTTGCCCACATGCTCGAAAGCCGATCGCGCCAGTTCGCGTCCCAGCTTGATATATCGGTCACGATCAAGCTCCCGCAGCGCCCGGCGGATCGCCGAACGCGCCTTGCCCGTCGTCGCGATATCCAGCCACGTCGCTTGCGGCGTCTGGCCGTCCGCCGTGATCACTTCCACCGACTGACCGTTCTTGATCCGGGTCCAAAGCGGCACCCGCATCCCGTCCACCTTGGCGCCCACGCAGGCGTGCCCGATACGGGTATGGATGGCATAGCCGAAATCGATCGGCGTCGCCCCTCGGGGCAGCTTGACCACGTCACCCTTGGGCGTGAAACAGAACACCTTGTCGGCGTACATCTCCAGTTTCACCGCCTCTAGGAACTCGGCGTGATCCTCCTCGGCGTCGAATTGCTCGGTCAGGCTCGAGATCCACTTGGCCGGGTCCACGGCAAAGGGGTTCTCGGCGCGCACCCCGTCGCGGTAGGACCAGTGGGCCGCAACGCCGGCTTCGGCCACGTCGTGCATCTGCCGCGTGCGTATCTGGACCTCCACCCGCTTGCCGTCACGCCCCGAAACCGTGGTGTGAATCGACCGGTATCCGTTCGACTTCGGCTGGCTGATATAGTCCTTGAAACGGCCGGGCACGGCGCGCCACCGCTGGTGGATCGCCCCCAGCACGGCATAGCACTCATCCTCGCTTCGCGTGATGACACGGAAACCGTAGATATCGGACAACCGCGAGAACCCCATCTCCTTTTCACGCATCTTGCGCCAGATCGAATACGGCTTTTTCGCCCGGCCAAGCACGTCTGCCTCGATCCCGGCCTTGTCCAGCTCGTGACGCATGTCCTTGGTGATGCGCTCGATGACGTCGCCGGATTCTTTCTGCAGGGTGATGAAACGGCGCATGATCGAGGCCCGCGCCTCGGGGTTGATCACGCGAAAGGCCAGATCCTCCAGCTCCTCGCGCATCCATTGCATCCCCATCCGGCCAGCGAGCGGCGCGAAGATGTCCATGGTTTCGCGCGCCTTCTTCATCTGCTTCTCGGGCCGCATCGCCTTGATGGTGCGCATGTTGTGCAGACGGTCGGCCAGCTTGACGAGGATCACGCGCATGTCCTTGGACATCGCCATGAAAAGCTTGCGGAAATTCTCGGCTTGCTGCGTTTCCGTGCTTGAAAGCTGCAAGTTGGTCAGCTTGGTGACACCGTCCACCAGGTCCGCAACCTCCGCGCCGAAGCGCTCGGTCACGTCGGCGTAGGAGGCACGCGTGTCCTCGATCGTGTCATGAAGAAGCGCGGTGATGATGGTGGAGTCATCCAGCCTTTGTTCGGCCAGAATGGCCGCCACGGCCACCGGGTGGCTGAAATACGGTTCCCCGGAATGGCGAAACTGGTCGTGGTGCATCCGGCGGCCGTAGTCGTAGGCCGCGCGGATCAGTTCCTTGTCGGATTTCGGGTTGTAAGCACGGACAAGCGCATACAGGTCTTCAAATGCGATCATGCGGGCCGTGTCCCTGCGCGGTCGGTTCTCAGCCCTGGCCCTGCGCCTCCATCAGCGCGCGCAAGAGTTTTTCCTCGGACATGTCGTCCTCGGCCGGCTTGTCGGCCTCGCCCCCCATGAGGAGCGACATGGAATCGTCTTCGGGCTCATCGACCTCGATCTGGCTCTGGTTCGATTCGATCAGACGTTCCTGCAATTCGTCGGCCGATTGCGTTTCCTCCGCTATCTCACGCAGGGCTACGACAGGATTCTTGTCGTTGTCGCGATCCACGGTCAACGGCGATCCCGCCGAAATCTCGCGCGCACGATGCGCTGCAAGCAGAACCAGGTCGAAACGGTTCGGGACCTTGTCAACGCAATCTTCTGTAGTAACGCGAGCCATTGGACCTCCGGGCAGGTAGTGATTACTGAGCTTGTGAGGATAAAACCTTGCGCGCCGGTTTACAAGCGCGGAATCAAAACGGAAGCACGGCGCCAACATCGGCCGCATCAAGGCTGTCAACCATCTGTGTCACCGAGAGCCCCGTGACAGGGTGCGTCCAATCCGGCGCGACATCTGCCAGCGGCACCAGCACGAAAGCACGCTCCTGCATCCTCGGATGCGGCAGGATCAGCCGGTCAGGCGCGTCGATGCTTTGCCGTTCGGGCGACAGCGCGCGCCACCGCCCCTGCACGTCGGCATCCGGCATGACAGCCTGACCGGCCGCGATCAGGTCCAGATCAAGGGTCCGCCGGCCCCATCTTTGCACTCTCTCGCGGCCGAATGACGCCTCGACGCTGTGCAGCAGCGCCAGCATCTCCTCGGCCCCGCCCTCGAAGCGCAACTGCGCCGCGGCATTCACGTAATCGGGGCCCGCACCGGGCGGGAAGCAGGGCGTCTTGTAAAAACGGCTCACCGCTTCCGCCTCGGCCCCCGCGTCCCGCAAACGGTCGAGAGCGGCCGACAACGTGACAGCCGGCCCCCCTGCCGTTGATGGCAGATTGGCACCGAGGGCAATCAAGAACACGTGATCGCCGGCACCGGGAACCCTATACTTTAGGCTTAGTTGATTGGTCTTGCGCAATTTTGTGAAACACCTAATTTCATTAGCCAGCCCCGGCATCTTTTGCCGAGCAGCCACTCACTGAACGAACATCCCGGCCGGGGCAATATAATTCGGAAGGAACTTTTCATGTTTTACAAAGACGAACGGCTGGCGCTGTTCATCGATGGGTCTAACCTTTACGCGGCCGCCAAGTCGCTCGGGTTCGACATCGACTACAAGCTCCTGAGGGCGGAATTCATGCGCCGCGGAAAATTGTTGCGTGCGTTCTACTACACGGCTCTTCTCGAGAACGAGGAATATTCCCCGATCCGACCACTGGTGGACTGGCTGAACTACAACGGCTTCACGATGGTCACGAAACCGGCAAAGGAATACACCGACAGCCAGGGCCGCCGCAAGGTCAAGGGCAACATGGATATCGAGCTGGCCGTGGACGCGATGGAGCTGGCCCCGCGGATCGATCACATAGTCCTGTTCTCGGGCGATGGTGACTTCCGCCCGCTTGTCGAAAGCCTGCAGCGGCAAGGCGTACGGATTTCCGTCGTGTCGACGATCCGCAGTCAGCCGCCGATGATCTCGGATGATCTCCGGCGCCAGGCGGACAATTTCATCGAACTCGAGGATCTCAAGGACGTGATCGGACGCCCGCCGCGCGACGCGCAGCAGAACCGCGAAACGGCTTACGAGCGGCAGGACAGCTGACCAGACACCATCACGGTGCGGTGCGACGCCGGGACAGTCCGGCGGAACCGGCACGTAAAACCGCATGTCGATCGCCCCGCCAGGCTGATCGTCCCTTCTTTGGGCATCAGCAGGGGTGGATTCACCTGGCCGTGGGCGTTATCTCGTGCACAGGAAAGGACCTTGCATGACGAAACCGCCGCTCACACTGCACCTCGCCGCGCCGCGCGGGTTCTGCGCCGGCGTCGACCGGGCCATCAAGATCGTGGAGATGGCCCTGTCCAAATGGGGCGCACCTGTCTATGTGCGCCACGAGATCGTGCACAACAAGTACGTGGTGGACGATCTTCGCGCCAAGGGCGCGGTGTTCGTCGAGGAACTCGACGAATGCCCCGATGACCGGCCGGTGATATTTTCCGCCCACGGTGTGCCGAAGGCCGTGCCCGCCGAGGCCGCCCGGCGCGACATGATCTACGTGGACGCGACCTGCCCGTTGGTATCCAAGGTGCATATCGAGGCGGAACGCCACGCCGCCGACGGGCTGCAGATCATCATGATCGGCCATGCCGGCCACCCGGAAACGATCGGCACGATGGGACAATTGCCCGCCGGTGACGTCCTGCTTGTCGAGACCGTGGCGGATGTTGCCAGCATCGAGGTTCGCGACCCCGAAAAGCTGGCCTTCGTCACGCAGACGACGCTTTCGGTGGATGACACGATCGACATCGTGCGTGCGCTGACGACGCGCTTCCCGACGATCAAGGGCCCGCACAAGGAAGATATCTGCTATGCCACGACCAACAGGCAGGAGGCCGTCAAAGCGATGGCCGCCAAGGCCGACGCGATGCTGGTCGTGGGCTCGCCGAATTCATCCAACTCGAAACGGCTGGTCGAGGTCGGGGCGAAGGCGGGATGCCACTATGCGCAATTGGTACAACGGGCTGCGGACATCGACTGGCGCGCACTGGAAGGGATCGAAAGCATCGGCATCACCGCCGGCGCCTCGGCGCCCGAAGTGCTGGTCAACGAGGTGATCGACGCCCTGAAAGAACGCTACGACGTCACTGTCGAGACCGTTGAAACCGCCACCGAGAACGTCGAGTTCAAGGTGCCGCGCGCCTTGCGCGAGCCCGCCTGAGGCTTCGATGCGGCGGATATGCGCGGCCGGGCGCGCCAATTGGCCGGCCGCACTTGCCACCGCCATCTCCACGCGCCATGGTGCCGCGCATGACGATACCCCGTGCTCCGCTCCTGCTCGGCCTCGCGGGCGTCCTGCCATTCATCTGGGGGGCGCTCACGGTGTTGCGCCCGGAATTGGCCGATTGGACGGCCCGCACCATCGGCCCGCGCTTTGCCGGGCCGTATGTCGGTCTTTTCTACGGGGCCGTCATCCTTTCGTTCATGTCCGGCGTTCTCTGGGGCTTCGCGACCCGGCTGCCTGCCGGGCAGGCGCCACTGGGCTACGCCCTGTCCGTGGTCCCCGCGCTCTGGGTCTTTTTCACCACGGGCGGCGGC
This sequence comes from Roseovarius halophilus (ex Wu et al. 2025), assembly GCF_047086965.1. Lineage (NCBI taxonomy): Bacteria > Pseudomonadati > Pseudomonadota > Alphaproteobacteria > Rhodobacterales > Roseobacteraceae > Roseovarius > Roseovarius halophilus (ex Wu et al. 2025). The sequence continues at coordinate 13,692 of NZ_JBKOTX010000046.1, forward strand.
GAGACCCGCGCCGGCATTTTCCTGATGATCGGCTTTGCCGGGATCCTCGGGCTTGACTGGCTGTTCTGGAAGATGGGCGTCGCGCCGGAGTGGTGGATGCAGCTTCGTCTGGCGATCACCGCCGCGGTTCTGGCCTGCCTCGGCATCGGGGTGGCCGTGTGACCCGTGACAGCGAAACACTGCGCGTCTACGGCGGGTTCGCCGCGGATTACGCGGCGATGATGGATACCCAGTCTGACGATCCGCAACTCGCCGCCTTCATCGGCGGGGTGCGACAGGGCGGACATGTTCTGGATCTGGGCTGTGGCCCGGGCTGGGCCGCCGCGCGAATGGTGACGGCGGGGCTGACGGTCGACGCGACGGACGCCGTGCCCGAGATGGTCGAACTTGCCTCGGCGCAGCCCGGCGTCAGCGCGCGGCTGGCCACCTTCGACGACATCTCGGGCAACGACCAATACGACGGCATATGGGCCAACTTCTCGCTCCTGCACGCGCCGCGCACCGACCTGCCCCGGCACCTTGCCGCGCTCCGGGCCACTTTGAAATCCGGCGGGCTCTTCCATATCGGCATGAAGACAGGCAAAGGCGAGAAACGCGACAGGTTGGGCCGGCTTTACACCTACGTTGACGCCGAAGAACTTCACGCTCTTCTCTACGACGCCGGCTTTTCGCCGTTTTCAAGCCGGACAGGGCGTGACAAGGGGATGGCGGGACAAGTGGAAGACTGGATCACGATGGCGGCTCATGGCTGAAGTTTTCGCGTATACAGACGGCGCCTGTTCGGGCAACCCGGGTCCCGGCGGCTGGGGCGTGCTGCTGCGGGCCAAGGACGGCGACGCGATCGTCAAGGAGCGGGAGCTGTCGGGCGGTGAAGCCGTGACGACCAACAACCGGATGGAGCTGCTTGCGGCCATCACGGCGCTCGAAACGCTCACCACGCCGAGCCGCATCACGATCGTGACGGACAGCGCCTACGTGAAGAATGGCGTCACGGGCTGGATCCACGGCTGGAAACGCAACGGCTGGAAAACGGCCGCCAAGAAGCCGGTGAAGAATGCGGAACTCTGGCAACGGCTGGACGCGGCGCAGGCGCGCCACGACGTGACATGGGAATGGGTCAAGGGCCATGCCGGCCACCCCGAGAACGAACGTGCCGACGAACTTGCCCGCGCCGGGATGGCACCCTACAAGCCCGCAGCGACCCGAAGTTGACGCGCGTCCCTCACCTCTTCTTGTCCTTGTTCTTGGTCACGTAAGTCTGCCAAAGCCAGATAAGCAGCAGCGCGCCCAGCACAGCGCCGACAAACCCGGCCAGCAGCCCGGCCACCGTCAGAAGAACCTGCAGCACCAGCCCGCCGATCAGCGCCCCGGCGATACCGATCGCGATCGTCGTGATGATGTCGGTTTCAAGCCGCATCAGGCGGGTGGCCAGAAACCCGGCCGCCGCCCCGACGATGATAAGGTAGATCACGCCCATGATATCACCTCCGCCCGCGCCAGTGGGTCGGCACGATGATCAGCGCGCCCACCGAGGATATGATCGCATCCACCCCCGGCGCGCCAAAGCGTATGCCGAACATGACGCGGATGAAATAGAACAGGAAGGCGCCGCCGACGCAGATGATGATCGACGGCAGGTACCCGTTGCCCGTGAAGCCGATCCGCTCGCTCAGGTAGCCGACGACCCCGGCGATCACCACGGTACCGAAAAGGGCAAGCAACATCCGGCGGCTCCTACAATATCGTGCCCGGCGGCAACGCCGTGCCGCGCAGGAATTCATCCGCATCCTGCGGCCCCCGCCCCGCGCGCTGCAAGCGCAGCACCTGCACCGCGCCGGCGCCGCAGGCCACGGTCAGCTTGTCGTCAAGCACCTCGCCCGGAACCCCGGCGCCCTGCGCCAGCCGCGTTTTCAGCAACTTGATACGTTGCCCGTCGTATTCGATCCACGCGCCGGGGAAAGGCGACAGCCCCCGGACATGCGCATCGACCCGCGATGCCGCGCGCGTCCAGTCCACCCGGCTTTCGGCCTTGTCGATCTTCGCGGCGTGGGTGACGCCTTGCCCGGGTTGCTCCGTGGGTGTCAGGCTGTCCAGCCGGGCAAGCGCCTGCACGATCAGCGCCGCCCCCATCCGCGACAGCCGGTCATGCAGCTCACCCGCCGTTTCCTCGGTGCCGATGCGCGTCGCCTCTCGCAGAAGAACGGGGCCGGTATCCAGCCCCGCCTCCATCTGCATGATGCAAACGCCCGTTTCCGCATCACCGGCCATGATCGCGCGCTGGATGGGCGCCGCGCCGCGCCACCGCGGCAGAAGGCTGGCATGAATGTTCAGGCAGCCCCGCGCCGGCGCATCCAGCACCGGCTTCGGCAGGATCAGACCGTAAGCCACGACGACAGCCACGTCGGCATCCAGCGCGGCGAAACGCGCCTGCTCGTCGGCACCCTTCAGGCTTCGGGGATGCCGTACCTCAAGGCCCGACTGCTCTGCCCGCGCCTGTACCGGGCTCGGCCGATCCTTCTTGCCGCGGCCGGCAGGGCGCGGCGGCTGGCAATAGACTGCCGCGATCTCGTGCCCCGCATCAATCAATGCCTCCAGAACCGGGACGGAGAAATCGGGCGTTCCCATGAACACGAGTCGCATCGCACTTCTCCCTCAGCCGGTCTGGCCCGCGATTTTCCGGGCCTTGCGCAACAGCATGTCCCGCTTCATCTTGCTCAGCCTGTCGAAATACATGCGGCCCGACAAATGGTCGATCTGGTGCTGGACGCTGGTCGCCCACAGATCCACGAAATCACGCTCTTCAACCATGCCGTCCGCGTTCAGGAACTGCACCGTCACGGCACGCGGCCGTGTCACCTTGGCCGACACACCCGGCAGGTTGGGGCTTGCCTCTTCGTGATCGCGCGACCGTGTGCTCGCATGAAGGATTGCCGGGTTCGCCATCCGGACCGCCTGCCCGCGTTCGCTGCTGGCATCAACCACGGCAAGGGCCAGCATGACCCCGATCTGCGGACCCGCCAGCCCGACGCCCGGCATCGCCTCCATCGTGTCGATCATGTCGTCCCAGTGCGCGCGGATCCCGGCCGTCACCTCCGGAACAGGCGCCGCTGGCGTGCGCAGCCGCCTGTCCGGCCATCGCAGACAGGGCAGCGCCGTCACGCGCGGGCCTTCTCGCGCTTGAGTTTCTGCATCTTGCGCGTGATCATCTGGCGCTTCATCGACCCGAGGTAATCAATGAACAGCTTGCCGTTCAGGTGGTCGATCTCGTGCTGGACGCAGGTCGCCCACAGGCCGTCGAATGTTTCCTGCCGTTCGTTGCCGTCCCGGTCGATCCAGCGGACGTCCACCGCCTCGGGCCGCTTGACCTCGGCATATTGCTCGGGAATGGACAGGCAGCCCTCCTCGTAGACATTCGTCTCATCGGACGCGGCGACAACCTCGGGGTTGAACATCACCACGGGATGCGCGCTTTCCTTTTCCTCGTCAGCGCAGTCCAGAACGATCAGCCGATCCAGCACGCCCACCTGTGGCGCGGCCAGCCCGATCCCCGGCGCGTCGTACATCGTTTCCAGCATGTCATCGGCCAGCCCCCGCAATTCGTCGCTGAGGTCGCTTACGGGCGCGCAGACCTTTTTCAGGCGCGGATCGGGGTGAATGAGAATGGGCCGTTTCATGCAACATCATTTAGGCGATCGATTCGCGTTCCGCAACGCCCTTGCGCACAGGGCTCATTCGGCTAGCGTGCCCCGTGACACTACGGGAGCACGCAATGAATTTCGACGAGATCATCGATCGCCGCGGCACGGGTTCGGTCAAGTGGGACGCGATGGCCGTGGCCAACGGTGGCCCCCCGGCGCCCGACGCCATTGCGATGTGGGTGGCCGATATGGATTTCCGCGCACCGGATTTCCTGCAAGAGTCCGTGCAGGCCCTGATCGATAAAGCGAATTACGGCTATTTCACGGGCGAGAGCCGCATGAAAGACGCCGTCGCGTGGTGGATGCAGCAGCGTCACGGCTGGTCGCCCGACCCCGATGCCATGCACTCGACATACGGGCTGGGCAACGGCATCGCCCTGTGCCTGCAGGCGTTCACCGATCCCGGCGACGAGGTCATCATCTTCACGCCGGTCTACCACGAATTCGCCGCGAAGATCCGCAATGCCGGCCGCGTGGTCAAGGAAAGCCCGCTCGGGATCAAGGACGGCGTGTACCACATGGATCTCGACGCGTTGGAGGGCGCGCTGTCGGGCCGTGAACGCGTTGTCCTGTTCTGTTCGCCGCACAACCCGGCCGGCCGCGTATGGACACCTGCCGAACTTCAATCGCTGGCGGCGTTCTGCAATCGGCACGACCTGATCCTCATGTCCGATGAAATACACGCGGATCTGGTGCATCCGGGCGAAACGCATGTCCCGATGCCTGTTGCTGCGCCTGACTGCCGGGATCGCCTTGTCATGCTCACCTCGGCCTCCAAGACCTTCAACGTCGCGGGCGCGCGGCTTGGCTGTGTCACCGTGCCCGACACGGCGCTGCGCGAGCGCTTTGCCCGAACACTCACGTCGCTCAATGTCAGCCCGAACCTTCTTGGCGTCGTCCTGACCGAGGCCGCCTATTCCCCGCGCGGCGCGGCGTGGGTGGACGACCTCGTTGCCTATATCGCCGAAAACAGCCGTCTGTTTCTCGATGGCATGGCGGCCATCCCCGGCCTGCGCGCGATGCCGATGCAATCCACCTATCTCGCCTGGGTGGATTTCGAGAATACGGGTATGGACATGGCCGAGGTGCAGCGCCGCGTGCGTCAGGAGGCAAGGCTCGTCCCGAGCACGGGGGCGGATTTCGGCACCGGCGGCGAAAACTGCCTGCGTTTCAACCTCGGGATGCCCCGCGCCCGGGTCGAGGAAGCTGTCAATCGCCTTCAGGACGCGTTCTCGGACCTTCAGTAAGGCACCTTGTCATCACTGGCGATCGGGTTAACTCCAGCAGTACTACACGGCGTCGGAGCCCGCATGACAAAGACCATACTCGTGCTTGCAAGCGTGGCCCTGCTGGCAGGATGTGCCGGCCGGCCATCCCTTGACGACCCGGTGCTCAGCACGCGGGATTTCGAATTGCAGGAGTTCTTTGACGGTCGCACCGTCGCACACGGACAGTTCCAAGATCGCTTCGGCAAGGTGCGCCGTCGTTTCGAGGTCAAGATCGACGGCACATGGGATGGTGAGACCCTGACCTTGGCCGAGGCGTTCACCTATGCCGACGGGACGACGGAAACACGCGACTGGACGCTGCACCAGACCGGCCCGGAAACGTGGCGCGGCAGCGCCCCGGGCGTCATCGGCACCGCGGAAGGCGTTGAAAAGGGCGACAGCTTCAACTGGCAATACACCATCGACCTTCCGGTGCCCGACGGGACGCTGCGCGTCAGCTTCGATGACTGGATGTGGCAGTTGAGCGATGACCGCGTGCTGAACCGCGCCTACATGCGCAAGGCCGGCGTCACCATCGGGTCGGTCATCATCATGTTCGAAAAGCAGGGCTGACACTGCGGGTCAATCGCGCGCGATCAGCGCTGCCGGTCCGCCCGGGTCCCTTACGAAATCCGCCGGCGGCGCCGCCCCGGCCTCCGTCGTCTGCTTGACCTCGAAATTCAGCTCGTCACCCTGTGCGGATGAGGCGATAACCAGGCATCGTGAAAGGTGCCGCGTACCGTCATACATGTCCACGAGGCCCCGCAAACGTGACGGCGCGTCATTCAGGGGCAGGGAAAACCCGCCATCCCAAACCCTGAGGACGGGGATGATCGTTTCGCCCGACCGCACCCTCAGGCGGTGGCCACGCCGCGCAGGACGGCTGCGCGCGGCATCCAGCCCCGCCTGCACATCAGAAGGAAGATAGGTTGGCATGACCGGAACGCTCCGCATTGGATCATGGTGCCAAGCTGTCGCAACCTTTTGTAACCGTCACGTGAAAAACGCGTGCCTGTCGGAAATCAACGCGCCGCTGTTGCTTTCGGACGCAGCACATGCGGGATCGCCGGATCGTACAGCGCGCTATCAGTGAAATCGCTGATCTCCCCCAGAACGGGCCCGACGAGAATCAGTGCCGTGCGCGTGATCTTCTCGGCCCGGACCTTGCCCTGGATATCCTCCAGTGTGCCACGGATGAACATCTGGTCGGGCCAGCCCACGCGATAGGCGACAACGACCGGACAATCGGCGCCGTAATGCGGGGTCAGCACGCGCTGGATTTCCCGCAGGTTCCGCACCCCCAGGTGGATCGCGAGGGTCGTACCGCTGCGGGCGAAATTTTCCAGCGTCTCGCGCGGCGGCATCGAGGTGGACTTCATGGATACCCGCGTCAGCACGACCGACTGCGCAATCTCCGGCACGGTCAGTTCCTGCCCGAGCGCCGCCGCGGCCGCGGCATAGGCGGGAACGCCCGGGATGATCTCGTAGTCGATACCGTCCGCGCGCAGACGCCTGACCTGCTCGGCGATCGCGCCGTAAAGGGACGGGTCGCCGGAATGCACCCGCGCCACGTCCTGCCCGCGCTCATCCGCCGCGCGAATCTCGGCATGGGTGTCGTCCAGCGTCATGGGCGCGGTATCCTTCACGATCGCACCCTCGGGGGCACAGGCCACCACCTCCTGCGGGACCAGCGACCCGGCATAAAGGCATACCGGGCACGCACCGATCACGCGTTCGGCCTTCTTCGTCAGAAGTTCCGGGTCTCCCGGACCCGCGCCGATGAAATAAACCGTCATTCGCCCAGAAGTCCTTTCAACTGATCCTCAAGATAGTAGCACACGCAAACCTGCCCGCCGCCGCCATGCGCGCCGGTAAACACGCCATCCGCATTCGAGATATAGGCGCAAATTGCCTTGTATTCCTCCACGGTGGCCGCGCTCGCCGGCCCACCCCGGCTCAGCAGTTCCTCTATTTCCTGTCGTTCGCCGAATTGCTGCACGGCCCACGCCGCCTGCTGCATGGGCTGTGGCACGTCCGGATGCCCCCACCCCCACATCCAGCTGCCGTCATCCGACCACGTGCCGACGACCTGCGCATCGGCGGCGACCTCGGGCGCGTCCTCGAACATCAGCACGAGCCGCCGTTTCCTGAGGTTCAGGCGGAAATCCGCGACCTCGCCAAGACGCTGGCCAAGCCCGGACCCGGCCATGCGCGTCTTGAGGTGGAACCGGGCGTTCACCGCCAGCTGCCTGTAGGTCTCGGGCAGTTGCGTCGCGCCGGCATCGGCCATGCGGCCGGCAAAGTCCAGCAGTATCTCGTTCATCCCGTCATGTCCCCCGTCGCAAGGTCGCCGTCGATCTTGCGGGCGTATCCCCGCGGCGTGAACATGCGCGGCCCCTCGCCCAGCCGGGCCAGCCGCGAATTGCTCGACCCGACCAGCACGACGGTCAGCATGTCCACCTCGTCGACCGCCAGTTCGTCGAGGCGACGATAGCGCACCTGCTCCTCCGGCCGGCCCAGCGAAGACGCCAGCATGACGGGCGTATCCGACGGGCGGTGCTGCAACAGGATATCGCGCGCCTCGGCCAACAGGGTGCGCCGCTGCCGGGACACCGGGTTGTAGAAGGCGATCACGAAGTCGCCTTCCGCCGCCGCGTGCAGCCGGCGCACGATGTCGGCGCGGGGGGTCAACAGATCGCTCAGGCTGATCGTGCAGAAATCGTGCCCCAGCGGCGCCCCTGCCCGCGCCGCCGCACCCTGCAGGGCCGACACCCCGGGCGAGCAAACGACCTCGACCCGCCGCGCGGCATCGCTGACACCTTGCGCATCCGGCCCGCGATCCAGCAATTCGAAGACAAGCGCCCCCATCGCGTAAATCCCGGCATCGCCCGAACAGACAAGCGCCACGTCACGTCCCTCCGCCGCGCGCTCCAGCGCATAGCGACAGCGCGCTTCCTCGCCGCCAAGGGGGAAATCCGCGCGTTTCTTTCCTGCCGCCAGCGGCCCGAGAAGATCGATGTACAGCCCGTAGCCCACCAGCTCCTCGGCCCCGGCGACCAGTTTCGAAACCTCGGGTGTCCGCCAGCTCGCCTGCCCGGGGCCGATCCCCACGATCGACAGGCGGCCGCGCGCACGGCCCGGCATGTCCACGATGGGCGCCGCCGCACGGCTCACCGCGCATGTCGCGTTGGCCGTCTTGCGCTTCTCGACAACCAGCTCGCCGCCGCTTGCCAGGGCAGCCCCCTCGGCAACGCCGTGACAGCCGACCTCGGCGAAAACCACGTCCGACGGGTTCGCAAGGCCGTCCGCCTGTGCCTCTAGCTCTGCCGCCGTGAACAGTCGCAACGGCACCCCCAGCCGACGCGCCACAATGTTCATCGCCGGCTCGTCGGCCTTGAGGTCGATCGACGCCGCGCAGGCCACGGCCCCGGGCGCGATCCCCGCCTCGTCAAGCGTCGCGCGGACGAGGTTCCACAGCTCCTCGGGGTCGGCACCGCGCGCGCATCCCAGCCCGATCACGTGGCGCTGCGGATGATAGACAAGCCGTGTCTCCCCGCCGGCCTCGGGTGCTTCCGAAACGACCAGTTCGACCGCCCCGCCCGTCTCCGCGATCCCGAATATGTTGTCACCGGTCACGCGGCTGCCCGCCCCCGACAGCAACGCCGCCATCGCCGACTTGGCGTTTTCCGGGTTGGCCAGCCTGTACCCGTCAGGCGGCGCATCGAGGGCGACACCCATGGCCACGTCACCCGCCGTCGTGACCGCAGCCTGCGCGTCCAGCCCCCCGGCAATCTCGGCAGCCAACCGGTTCGCCCCGCGATGACCGCCCAGAAGCGGCACGACGACCGACCCGTCGTCGGAAACCGATACCACCGGCGGCTCGCGCCGCTTGTCGGCAAGGACCGGGGCCACGCCACGGATCAGGATGCCGCTGGCACAGACACCGACCACCGGCACGCCCGCGGCGAACAGATCACGCACATGCGCCAGCGCATCCCCGAAAAAGGCGTCGGCCCTTGCCACGCGCCCCTCGCGGCCATGCACGGGCGCACCGATCAGCCCGGCCACACGGTGCGCCACCACCTCGCCCGACCCGCTCAATGCCAGAACAACCGGTGTCACAGCCATGGATCAGCCCCCTTCGTCAGCAGGATCATCGAGAAATAGGGCGCCTGTTCCGGCGCCTCGGCCAGCGGGCAGACAACCTCGTCAGGCAGGCTCGCCCGCTCCACGTAAACCGCGCTGTCGATATGGCCCAGCTCACGGATCACGCTTCTTATCTTGGACAGGTGCCGACCCACCTTCATGATCGCCACGCTTTCCGCGCCGGCGATCCGCGTGCGCAGCTCGGTCTCGGGAAGGGGGCCCGGCAGGACGGTCAGGCGCTCGTTCCGGGCGGCCAAAGGCATCCCGGCGCGCGCTGCGCAGGTGGTGACCGATGTCACCCCGGGCACCACCTCGATGTCGAAACGGCCCGACAAACGCGCGAAAAGATACATGAAGGACCCGTAGAAGAACGGGTCCCCCTCGCACAGGCACACCACGTCCTGCCCGGCCTCCAGCGCCCCGGCAATCTCGGCCGCGCCCCTGTCATAGGCATCCTGCGCGGGTTCCCGCGCCGTGGTCATCGGCACGTCCATCACGATCTCACGCGCTTGTGAAGGGATCACCGCCGCCGAGATTTCGCGGGCAAAGCTCCGCGCCCCGGCCAGTGCCGGGTAGGCCACGACCTCGGCCGCGCAGATGAGGCGGTGCGCGCGCAACGTCATGAGGTCCGGGTCACCCGGCCCGAGCCCGACGCCATAAAGCTTGCCGGCCATCACGCCCCCCGGCTTCTTCTCGGCAAAAATACCCGTCTCGGGCCGTGGTCCCGGGCTCATGCCTTCGATCCTCTCTTCACGAGGCTCCATTGCGTCACGGGCATGAACGGCCGCCAGCCGGTTCGCGGTCCGACCGGCTCGGCCCGGGTGACCTGCAACTTGGCCAACTGGCCGCCATGGCGCGCCCGCAGATCAATGAGCAGCGCCTCGCTTTCCAGCGTCACGGCATTGCACACCAGCCGCCCCAGCGGGCGCAGCGCCGCCCACGCGATGGCGAAAACCTCTTCGGACAACCCGCCGCCGATGAACACCGCGTCGGGCCGTTCAAGGCCCGACAGCGCCTCGGGCACCCGCCCCTCGATCAGTTCCAGCCCGGGTGCACCTAGCGCCACAGCATTCGCCGCGGCCATGGCGCGACGGTCGGCGCGCGGCTCGATGCCGATCGCGCGGGCATCGCGCGCGCTGCGCATCCACTCCACGGCCACCGATCCGCAGCCCGTTCCGATGTCCCACAACAGCGCCCGGCGCATCGGCATCAGCTTGGCAAGCGTGGCGGCACGCACTTCCCGCTTGGTCATGGTGCCGTCATGCTCGAAAAGGTCATCGGCAAGGCCCGGCACCCGCGGCGCCAGCGCCGCGTCGGGGGCGGCACGGCATTCCACGGCAAGCGTGTTGAAGGCCGGCACGTCATGGTCCCAGCAATCGGCCCGGCCCTCGAACCACGCCTCGTCCGGCCCACCCATCGCGGCCAGAACGGTCATGTCGGATCCGCCGTATCCCCGGTCGGTCAGGAAACGCGCGATCTGCGCCGGCGTCTCCGCCCCGGTCGTCAGGATCAGCAGTCGCGCGCCGGGCTGGATGAAGCCGATCATCTGTGCCACGTGGCGGCCATGCACCGTCAGCGTGTCGAGGTCGGCAAGGCTCCAGCCCATGCGCGCTGCGGCCAATTGGAAGGCCGAGACATGCGGGTGATAGACGATGCCCGCCGGGTCGATCGCGCGGCCGATCCGCGCCCCGACGGAATACCACAGCGGGTCGCCCGTCGCGAGCACGACCACCCGGCGCCCCTTCAACGTGGTCAGCGTGTCGATCAGCGCGTCGAAGGGCGACGGCCACGACACGCGTTCGGCCGTGACCGTGTCCGACAAGCGGTGATGACGGTCACCGCCGATGATCACCTCCGCGGCTTCGACCACGGCGCGCGTGGCCGGGGCAAGCCCGTCCATGCCGTCCTCCCCGATGCCGACGATGTGCAGCCAGGGCTCAGCCATCGGCGCCCCCGGTATGTTCATGCACCATGTCTGGCCTCATGCCGTTGCCTCCGGAATGCCCGCCGCGAGGGCGTTGACAGCCGCCGAGGCGATCGCGGAGCCGCCGCGCCGCCCGCGCAAGGCGATGAAGTCACAGCCGCGCGGGCGGGCGGCCAGCTCCGCCTTGCTCTCCGCGGCCCCGACGAACCCCACGGGAAACCCGAGGATCACCGCCGGTTGCGGCGCACCGGCATCGATCAGCTCCAGCAGGTGAAACAACGCCGTCGGCGCGTTCCCGATGGCCACGACCGCGCCCGCCAAGTGCTCGGCCCAAAGCTCCGCCGCCGCCGCGGAGCGGGTATTGCCGATATCCGCCGCGATGCCGGGCACCCGCTCATCGTTCAGCGTGACGATCACGTTGTTCCGCGCGGGTAGGTAGCGGCGGATGACACCCGCGCCCACCATTTCGCAATCGCATATGACGGGCGCGCCCGACGCCAACGCTGCCCGCCCCGCCACGCAGGCCCGTTCGGAAAACGCAAGCCGGTCGGCCACCTCGACCATCCCGCAGGCATGGATCAGCCGGATCGCGACAGCCGCCATATCCGGCGAGAACCGGTCAAGCCGGGCCTCCCGGCGCACCGTGGCAAAACTTTCGGCATAAATCGCCGAGGGGTTTTTCTCGTATGGGCGCACTGGCTGCCTTTGCTGTGACGACGCCGGGGCTTGTACCGGCACTGGCTTATCGCGGCTGACTTGTCCCGGCCGTCAGGCCCGTGTCTTGCGCGCGCTTTCGGGCCCTAGCGGATGATCGGCGTGCGGGTATTCCGGGTGGTGGTGGTGATCGTGACCGTCGTGATCATGATGGTGATGGTGATGATGGTGATGGTGATCTGCCGCTTCCAGCCGGCACAGCCCGGTGCAGAAGGTATCGCACAGGTCGCAATCCTCGACATTCGATCCCGGCGCGCTGGCGCCCTGCCCCTCCACGTGGTGGTGATGGCTTTCCTGGATGGCGCCCACCTCGGCTTCGAATCCCAGAACCTGGGTGCGGTACTTGCACATCACGCAGGTGGGGGGCGGGACATCGCTGAATGCCGGGTGCCCGTCTGCCCGCGCGGCCGCCAACGCGCGCCGCTGGTCTGGCGTTATCTCGCGCGCGCCCTCCCCTTCGATGGCAAGCACCTGTGTACGGTACTGGCAGGTCGCGCAGTTCGGTGGCGGGTTGGCGCCGGCTTGCTCGGTCACGCGTTCGGCAAAGGTTTCCAGAACCTTCGGATGATCGCCCAGATACCCCGCCTTGACGAACTCGATTTCGGGATGTTCCGCCGCCACGCGATCGGTGAAACCGTATATCCTGTCGATCAGGATTCCCGAGAACAGGAAATACGGAAAGACGACAACGCGCTTGTAGCCCAGCCGTGCCACGTGCTGCAGGCAAGGCTCCACCAGCGGGAAGGTGACGCCGGAATATCCTACCTCGCACCAGCCGAAGCCCATGCCCTCCTGCAACAGTCGGGCGATCTTGGACACGTTGCCATTCGCGTCGGGGTCGGATGCGCCCCGCCCGATGACCACGAGGCAGGTATCGTGCAGATCGACGTCGCCATGCTCGGCATTGACGCGGTCAACGGCCTCGCGGACCCGTGCGCCCGCGGCGGCGATCATCTTGGGGTCCACGCCCAGTTCGCGGCCGTAGCGCACGTCGATCCCGTGTTTCGCGGCATAGGTATTGAGAACGGTCGGAATGTCGTTCTTGGAATGCATCGCGGCAAACAGCATTCCCGGTACCGCGAGGATCCGGTCGCACCCCTTCTCCCGCAGCTTGTCCAGACCGTCGCGCAGAACCGGGTTGGCGAATTCGAGATAGCCGTACTCCACCTCCCAGTCGTCCGGCACGTGGGCGGGCAACTTCTGGGCAAGCACCGCGAATTCATCCACTGCCGACTGGCTGCGCGACCCGTGCCCGCAGATCATCACTCCGGTCTTCGTCATGGTCTCATACCTCCTGCGGCTCTTCCTCGGCGGCCCCGTCATCGGCGTCCGCCTCCGACGCGTCGGCATCCTTGCGGCCCTTGGCCGCGGCCCACAGCCCGATCGCGATCGCGGCGCCGATCGCCGCCGCGCCCAGCCAGTGGCCGTGCCCGGCCGCTTCCGCAAGATGGCCGGGATGCGCCTGCGCGGCACCGGCGGTGGTCAAGGCGATCGGCAAGACAGCCTGTTTCATCGAGGAATGCTCCCTGTTCAGCGTGTCGGCCCAAGCGCCGCCGAAAAGGGAAATCGACACCTACTCCCGAGTGTCCCGACGATCCAGAGCATCGCCCCCGGCATGGGTCGGCGGTTCCCTGTCACCTTTCCGGCCCGCCTCCGGGCATCGTCACCACGCCGTATACCCACCGATCCACTTCAGTGCAAACAAAGAAACGCCGCCCGCACGGTGAAATGCGACCTGTGCGGGCCCGCACGCCGTCTGCGCGGGCAATGCCATTACCCCCGCACCGCCAGTTGCTATGTATAAAAAAAGGAGGTTGAACCATGGGACTGCTGATAGACGGCGAGTGGCACGACAAATGGTACGACACCGCGTCGACCGGCGGCAAATTCGTGCGCGACAACTCGAAATTCCGCAACTGGATCACCCCCGGCGGTGACGCGGGGCCGTCCGGTGACAGCGGCTTCGCCGCCGAATCCGGCCGCTATCACCTGTATGTGTCACTTGCTTGTCCATGGGCGCACCGAACCCTGATCTTTCGCGCGCTCAAGGATCTGGACGGGCATATCGGCGTCTCGGTCGTGCATCCCGACATGCTGTCCGAGGGGTGGGAGTTTCGCACCGATTACCCCGGCGCGACAGGTGACAGGCTTTACGGGCTGCCTTTCGCCCGCGACCTGTACACCCGGGCCGACCCCGGGATATCGGGCCGGGTCACTGTCCCGATCCTCTGGGACAGCAAGCGTCAGACCATCGTATCGAACGAATCGGCCGAGATCATCCGCATGTTCAATTCAGCCTTTGACGGGATCACGGGCAACACGGCCGACTTCTGGCCACTGGACCTTCACGACGAGATCGAGCAGGTGAACGCGCGCATCTACACGGCCGTGAACAACGGGGTCTACAAGGCCGGCTTCGCCACGACGCAGGACGCCTACGATGATGCCGTGCACCCGCTCTTCGACAGTCTCGACTGGCTGGAGGACCGGCTCGGCCAACAGCGCTACCTGATGGGCGACCGCATCACCGAAGCCGACTGGCGCCTGTTCACCACGCTGATCCGGTTCGACCTCGTCTACCACACGCACTTCAAGTGCAATCGGGCGCGGATCGTCGATTATCCGAACCTGTGGGGCTACGTGCGCGACCTGTACCAATGGCCCGGCGTGGCCGACACGGTCGATTTCGACCATATCGTGCGCCATTACCACTTCAGCCACGACACCATAAATCCGCACCGCATCATCCCCATCAACCCGCGGCCGGATTTCGACGCGCCGCACGGTCGGGGCTGACCCGCGCGCCAGCCGTTTCGCGCGAAACGGCGCGGCGTCACGCCGGCTGGCGCCCGTACTCGGCCTCGGTCACGTGGTCCAGCCAGTCGGCAACGTGACCATCCTCCGATGCTTCCTGGATGGCCAGATGGCACATCATCACGTCGGGCGCGGCACCGTGCCAATGTTCCTGCTCGGGCGGTATCCAAACCGTGTCGCCGGGGCGTATCAGCCGGGGCGCCTCGCCGCGAAGGCCGACCAGCCCGACGCCGGACAGGATATGGAGCGTCTGGCCCAGCGGATGCGTGTGCCACGCAGTCCGCGCCCCGGGCTCGAACGTCACGCGCAACGCGCGAACCCGCGCGGGCGTCGGCGCCTCGACCACGGGCTCCTGCCAGACCCGCCCGCTGAACCACTCCGGAGGTGCAAGGCGGTTCTCCCGCCGGCCCGCTTCGAATATTTCCATCGTGTTGCCTCCCTGCTGCCGAATGCGACACTGCCGCCACCGCGGCCACGGGTCAACGCCCGCCGCAACAGGCGCGCGGAATCCCTTGACGCCCCGCCGCTTTGACCGTAATGACGCGCAATGAAATTCAGGGCGCCGCCGGCGGCGGTGCCCGTTTGTGTTGTCAGGGGCGCCGTCCGCTCCGCATCAAGACGAGGATCAAACCCATGTCGCGCGTCTGCGAACTGACCGGAAAGAAACCGCTGTCTGGATACAATTCCAGCCACGCCAACAACAAGACCAAGCGTCGCTACCTGCCCAACCTCAACGACGTCACCCTGCAATCGGAAACGCTGGGCCGCGGCATCAAGCTGCGAATCACGTCCTCCGCGCTGCGGACCGTCGATCACCGCGGCGGGCTCGACGCCTTCCTCGCCAAGGCCAAGGATGACGACCTTTCGGCAAACGCGCTGAAGGTGAAAAACGAGATCGCCAAGGCGCAGGCCGCCAACGCCTGAACCCGCGGACACCGAACAGCTTGATGATGGCCCTGCCGGTCCCCGGCGGGGCTGTTTCGTTTTGTCGCTTTCCATCGTCGCCACAGCGTGCGTATATCCGCATCATGCACCGTGCCCGGGTCCATATCGGCTTTCTCGTCATTCTCGTCCTGATCATGTCGGGACAGGCCATGACGGCCGCGCGCGGCAGCCCCGCGCCCATTGGCCAGATGACCCTGTGCACCGGCAACGGCCCGGTCACCGTGCTCGTCGACAGCGAGGGCCGACCGACGGGCGCCGTGTACATATGCCCTGATTGCGCGCTTTCTTTGTTCGACCTGCCGGCGCAGGTCACGGAGGGTGCGAGCTTCGTCGCGCGCGCGGCCGGGGTCGTTCACGTCGCACCCGAACCGGCCGCGTCCGCGCGATCCTTGGCAGCATTCCGGGCCCGTGCGCCCCCGCCCGGCGGTCGAATTCACGCCTGAGACACCAGTCACCCACAGAATTCACCATCCGGGAAAGATTACCCATGTCGTTGAAAACAACCCTCACCGCGGCGTTTGCCGCCACCGCTTTCGCCCTGCCCGCCGTCGCGCAGGACATCGTCATCACAGATTCTTACGCGCGCAGCGCCTCGCCGGCAGCCAAGAGCGGCGCTGCGTTCCTCGTGATCGAAAACCGCTCGGACACCGACGAGCGCCTGACAGGCGCGGCGTCCCAAGCCGCGAAACGCGTCGAGCTGCACACCCATGAGAAGGGGTCGCAAGGGATCATGAAGATGCGCCATGTTCCCGAGGGGTTCCCCCTGCCCGCGGGCGGCACGCTCAAGATGCGGCGCGGCGGTGATCACGTGATGTTCATGGGCCTCACCGCGCCGTTCGAACAGGGCGACATGATACCGCTGACCCTGACATTCGAGAATGCCGGCGAGATCGAGACAGAGGTGCCGGTCGACCTCGAACGTCAACCGCGCGAGGGGCACGGCAACGCCCACGGCCATGGCATGACCGACTGAGCCCCGAACCGGCTATGTCTCCAGCAGTTCCGCAACCCATGCCGGCACGATCCGGGTTGCGGGGCCATGGCGGGAGTCGTCGAAATCAGGTGCGTTGGCCCCCGGCTCCAGGTTGAGGTCCAGCGTCCCGGCTCCCAGCCGGCGGGCATGCTGCGCATAGGCCGCCGCCGGGTAGACCTGCCCCGACGTGCCGACCGACACGAAAAGGTCCGCCTCGCCAAGCGCCCGGTCTGTTTCCTCCATGCCGTAGGGAACCTCGCCGAACCACACGACGTCCGGCCGGGTCGCGCGGCGGCGGCAGGCCGGGCATTCGTCGGTCGGATGCATCTCGTCGGGGGCCGGCCAGCGGTGCCCGCATTCGTGGCACAGCGCGCCCGCCAGCGTGCCGTGCATGTGTACCACATTGCGGCTGCCCGCACGTTCGTGCAGGGCGTCGACGTTCTGCGTGACGATCAGAACCTCGCCGTGCCACGCCTTTTCCAGCCGCGCAAGCGCCTCGTGCGCGGCGTTGGGGCGCGCTTGTGCCGCCTGCGCGCGCCGCGCGTTGTAGAACGCGTGAACGAGCGCCGGGTCGCGGGCGAAGCCTTCCGGCGTCGCCACGTCCTCGATCGCGTGTTGCGCCCACAGCCCGTCCGCGTCGCGGAATGTGCCCAGCCCGCTTTCGGCGGAAATACCCGCCCCGGTCAGAACGACGATCTTTTCCATCCGGCCCTCCTGTTCTACCAATGGTGGCGCAAGGAGGCGCGCATGACCACCCGAATCCTTTTCGTTTGCCTGGGAAACATCTGCCGATCCCCCGCCGCCGAAGGGGTGTTTCGCAACCTCGCGCCAATGGTGACGACGGACAGCGCCGGGACGGGCGACTGGCACGTGGGCGACCCGCCATTCGGCCCCATGCAGCAGGCCACCCGCGCACGGGGCCACGACATCTCGGACCTGCGCGGGCGGCAGATCACCGTGCAGGACTTCGACAGGTTCGACCTGATCGTTGCGATGGATGTCGGCAACCGCCGCGATATCGAGGCGATGCGCCCGCAAGGTAATACCACACCGGTCCGCCTGCTGACGCATTTCGCGCCCCACCGGCAAACGGACGACGTGCCCGATCCGTACTACACACGCGATTTCGACGGCGTGCTCGACCTGATCGAGGACGCCGTGAGGGGGCTCGCCGCCACGCTCTGACGCGGCCCGTGTCCTGCCCGGCAGGCCCGCCACGTTGCGCCACGTGCCGCTCGCCGCGTTTCTTTCGGAAACCCGAAACACCCTTTCGGCGCCTGCAAAATCAGCGGGGCGTTCCGGCCAAACGGCTTGCCCCGCTTCGGCTGCCCGCGCATCCTTCGCGGTGAAGGAGAAACGCCGTCATGCCAGTTACCCACCTCAAGAGTGCGCCCGGACACTCGCCGCAGGCCAGCGCCAACATCGCCGATACCGTTCAGATCATGCTCGCGCGTCTCAGGTCAGGCGGGGCAGAGGTGGCGCGCGACTACGCGAAACAGCTTGACGGGTGGGACGGCGACATCGCGATCAGCCGCGATCACATCGACCGTGCCGTCGAAACGGTCCCCCAATCCCTGAAGGACGATATCCGCTGGGCCCATGACAACATCTCGCGCTTCGCCGCCGCGCAACGCGCCACCGCGCAGGACATGGAGATCGAACTGCGCCCCGGCCTGACCGCCGGGCAAAAGCAGATCCCGCTGCGCGCCGCGGGCTGCTACGTCCCCGGCGGGCGCTATACCCATATCGCCTCGGCGCTGATGTCCATCGCCACCGCGCGCGAGGCCGGCGTGCCCGACATCTCCGCCTGCTCTCCACCGAACGGCACAGCAGGTATTCCGCCTGCCCTGCTCTTCGCGATGGATCTCGCGGGCGCGACGCGCATCCTGACGATCGGCGGGGTGCAGGGTGTGGCGGCCATGGCCTTCGGCATGTTCGGGGCCCCGGCGGCGGACATCCTCGTCGGCCCCGGCAATGCCTACGTGGCCGAGGCCAAGCGACAGCTCTTCGGCCCCATCGGCATCGACATGTTCGCAGGTCCGACCGACAGCCTGATACTGGCCGATGACAGCGCAGATGCCGAGACGGTGGCCATCGACCTCGTCAGCCAGGCCGAGCACGGCGCGACCTCGCCGGTATGGCTGGCCACCGCGCATGAACCGCTTGCACGCCGGGTCATGGCCCGGGTCCCGGACCTGATCGCGGCCCTGCCCGACACCAACCGCGACTCCGCCGCGACCGCGTGGCGCGACTTGGCCGAAGTCGTGATCTGTGACACGCGCGAGGACATGGCGGCCTTTGCCGATGACAAGGCCGCCGAACATCTTCACGTGCAGGCCCGTGACCTGTCGTGGTGGCGGGACCGGCTGCGCGTCTACGGCTCCCTCTTCCTCGGCGCGGGCACGACCGTGTCCTTCGGCGACAAGGCGGCAGGCCCGAACCACGTCCTGCCCACGTCGGGCGCCGCGCGCTATACCGGGGGTCTTTCGGTGCACAAGTTCCTCAAGACGGTCACGTGGCAGCAGGTCGATGATCGCGGCACGCCGGACCTCGCCCGCGTCAGCGCCGCGCTCAGCCGCGCCGAGCGCATGGAGGGGCACGCGCGCGCCGCCGATCACCGGATCGACCGGATGACGCCCCC
>NZ_JBKOTX010000047.1:0-32741 GCF_047086965.1 Roseovarius halophilus (ex Wu et al. 2025)
CCCCCGCACAGGATGCAAGGCCGGAGCCTGAGGCCAGACCGGCCCGGAAACCGGCCCCGGCTGCGCCGCGGCCAACGGGCGGGCGCATCCTTGCCTCGCCCAAGGCGCGGCGGCTGGCGCTGGAACAGGGGCTCGACCTGGCCCGTCTGGCCGAGGCGGGCTATCCGCAGCCCTACCATGTCAGCGATCTTGAAACCCTGCGCAGCCTGCCCGCCGCCTCCCCCGCAGCCGAGCCAGGCGCAGCCAGCCGCCGTCTTGTGGCAGAGGTCCCCGAAGATGGCATGCCGGGATTTGCGGCATGGGCGGCCGAGGCGCATGGCCTGTCGGATGCCGATGTCATCCTTGCCGCACTGGCGGCCTCCTCCATGCCCGAGTCCGGCCCCGTCGCGGTGGAGCGATACGGACAGACAAGAACCTATGCCCTGCCCGCCGACCGCGCCCTCTCGGGCGTCGCCGAGACCGAGGAGGCGCCGGCCCTGGTCCTGCGCGACCTGCGCGGCAGCCGGCTGAGCAGCATCGAGATGGGCGGCGAGCCGACTCCGGTTCTGACCCTGACGCCGAACGCGGCGGGCCTGACCCTCACGCTGGAATGCGCCCCCTCCCAGATGGACGCCCGGGCCGCGATCCAGCTTCTGACCGACTTCGCGGGCCGGGTGGAGCAACCGCTCCGCCACCTGCTCTGACCTGGAGACCGACATGGACTATACCGATCTCTACATAAACGGCGAATGGCGCGCGACCGACACGCGGTTCGACGTGATCAATCCCGCTACCGAAGAGGTGCTGGCCTCGGTCCCCTCGGCCGAGATTGCCGACGCCGACGCCGCCCTCGATGCCGCCGAGGCGGCCATGGCCGACTGGGCCGCACGCAGCCCGCGCGACCGCTCGGAGGTGCTGCGCAAGGCCTGGGACCTGATGACCGCACGCCTGGATCACTTCGCCCACCTGATGACGCTGGAGAACGGCAAGGCCGGCGTCGATGCACGGGGCGAGGCCGCCTATGCCGCCGAATTCTTCCGCTGGTTCGCCGAAGAAGCCGTGCGCGCCGATGGCCTGACACCCATGCCCCCGCCTCGGGCGCGCGCATCGTGGTGCAGCACAAGCCGGCGGGTCTGGCCGTGCTGGTCACGCCGTGGAACTACCCTGCCGCCATGGGCACCCGCAAGATTGCCCCGGCGCTGGCCGCAGGCTGCGGCGTGATCATCAAACCCGCCTCGGAA
This sequence comes from Roseovarius halophilus (ex Wu et al. 2025), assembly GCF_047086965.1. Lineage (NCBI taxonomy): Bacteria > Pseudomonadati > Pseudomonadota > Alphaproteobacteria > Rhodobacterales > Roseobacteraceae > Roseovarius > Roseovarius halophilus (ex Wu et al. 2025). The sequence continues at coordinate 1,221 of NZ_JBKOTX010000047.1, forward strand.
ACCCCGCTCACCATGCTGGCGCTGATGCCCCTGCTGGAAGAGGCAGGCGTGCCCAGGGGCCTGGTCAACGTGCTGCCGTCCAAGCGCACCGGCGCGCTGGTCGATCACCTGCTGCATGATCCCCGCGTGCGGGTGGTCAGCTTTACCGGTTCCACCGGAGTGGGGCAGAAACTGCTGAAATCCGCCGCCGACCAGGTGCTGAAACCGGCCATGGAACTGGGCGGAAACGCCCCCTGCATCGTCTTCGAGGACGCCGACATCGAGGCCGCGGTCGAGGGCACCATGCTGGCCAAGATGCGCAACCTTGGCGAGGCCTGCACCGCCGCCAACCGCATCTACGTGCATCAGGACGTGGCCGAGGACTTCACTCGCCGCCTGACCGAGCGCATGGCCGCGCTCAAGCTGGGCGACGGCACCGACCCGTCCGTGGATGTCGGCCCGCTGGTCAATGCCGACACCCGCGACAAGGTCGCCGCCTTCGTCGCCGATGCCGTGGCCAAGGGCGCCAAGATCGAATGCGGTGGCACGGTGCCCGATGGGAAAGGGTATTACTACCCGCCCACGGTGCTGTCAGGCGTCACCGAGGATGCGGACTGTGTCCATGACGAGATCTTCGGCCCCGTCGCAGCCCTGCAGACCTTTTCCGACCAGCAAGAGGTGATCCGGTGCGCCAATGACACCGAATACGGCCTTGTCGCCTATGTCTTCTCCGAAGACTTCAAGCGCGCGATGCAGGTCTGCGAGCAGCTCGAGTTCGGCATGGTCGGCCTCAACCGCGGGCTGGTCTCCGATCCGGCCGCGCCCTTTGGCGGCGTCAAACAGTCGGGCCTGGGCCGCGAGGGCGGGCACGAGGGCATGCTGGAGTTCATGGAAACCCAGTATATCTCGGCCAGCTGGTAGGGGGTGGTAATGTCGGAAATCATCGCAAGCCCCTCCACCCGCCGCCTGGCGCGGGACAATGACGTGGATATCGAGGCCCTGGCCAGGCGCCTCGGCCGCACCACGATCGGCCCCGAGGACATCACCGGCCCCGCCGCCGCGCCTGCCGGGGACGGCGGCGACACCTCCTACTGGGACGTGGATCACAGCCAATACGGCCCGGTGCGTGAGGAACCCATGAGCCGCTTCGCGCAGGTGGCATCGAAGAACCTTGCCGCCGCGCAGGCGCTGATCCCGGCGGTGACGCATCACGACCGCGCCGATGTCAGCGCCATCGAGGCCTTCCGCAAGCCGCTGAAATCCGAGGCGCAGGCGCGCGGCGTCAAGCTGACCGCTCTGGCCTTCCACGTTGCGGCCCTCGCCCGCAGCCTGCGGGGCTTTCCGCGCTTCAACGCCTCGCTCACGCCGGATGGCGAGACGCTGGTGCTCAAGGACTATGTCCACATCGGCATCGCCGTGGATACGCCGCACGGGCTGATGGTGCCGGTGATCCGCGATGCGGACACCAAGGGGCTGTGGCAGATCGGGGCGGAGATTGCCGACCTCGCCGCCCGCGCCCAGGCCCGCAAGATCGGGCCGGATGAAATGGGCGGCGCCTCGATGACGATCACCAACCTCGGCGGGATCGGCGGCACGGCCTTCACCCCCATCGTGAACCCGCCCGAGGTGGCGATCCTCGGGATCACCCGGACCGAGACGGTCACGGTCTGGGATGGCGACACGCCGCGCCCGGTGCCCATGGTGCCGCTGGACCTGTCCTACGATCACCGCGTGATCAACGGGGCCGAGGCCGCACGGTTCCTGGCGCACTATGCTGCCCTGATCGGCAATCCCCGCAACATGATGGTCTGAGACAGACCGCTGCACGAAAAAAACGGCGCCCCGCGGGCGCCGTTTCTCATTTTTTCCGATGCTATCGCGCGGATCAGGCCAGGTCGTAGCGGTCCGCGTTCATGACCTTGGTCCAGGCGGCGACGAAGTCCTTGACGAACTTCTCTTTCGCGTCGTCCTGGGCGTAGACCTCGGCATAGGCCCGCAGGATCGAGTTGGAGCCGAACACCAGGTCCACGCGGGTGGCGGTGTAGGCGGTCTCGCCGGTCTTGCGGTCGACGATGGCATATTCGTTCTTGCCCGTCGGCTCCCACTTGTAGGACATGTCCGTCAGGGTCTCGAAGAAGTCCGTCGTCAAAGCGCCGGGCGTCTTGGTGAACACACCATGCGTGGTCCCGCCATGGTTGGTGCCCAGAACCCGCATGCCCCCGAGCAGAGTGGTCATCTCGGGTGCTGTCAGGCCCATAAGTTGGGCACGATCCAGCAGCAGTTCCTCGGCCGCGACTTCGTAGTCCTGCTTCATGAAGTTGCGGAACCCGTCGGCCATCGGTTCGAGATAGGCGAAGCTCTCGGCATCGGTCATCTCGTCGGTGGCGTCCCCGCGGCCGGGGGCGAAGGGCACCTGGATGTCGACACCCGCAGCCTTGGCGGCCTGCTCGACCCCGAGGTTCCCGGCCAGAACGATCACATCCGCGATCGAGGCGCCGGTCTCCTTGGCGATTGGTTCCAGCGCGTCCAGCACAAGGTTCAGCCGCTCGGGCTCGTTGCCCACCCAGTCTTTCTGCGGGGCAAGGCGGATACGCGCCCCATTGGCGCCGCCGCGCAGGTCCGACTGACGGAAGGTCCGCGCGCTGTCCCAGGCGGTGGCGACCATGTCCGACACCGACAGGCCGGCATCGGCGATCTTCGCCTTGACGGCGGCCACGTCGTACCCTGTGGGCCCGGCAGGCACGGGGTCCTGCCAGATCAGGTCCTCTTGCGGGGCATCGGGGCCGATGTAGCGGATGTTTGGTCCCAGGTCGCGGTGGGTCAGCTTGAACCAGGCGCGGGCGAAGGTATCGGCGAAATAGTCCGGATCCTCCATGAACTTCTCGCAGATGGCGCGATAGGTCGGGTCAATCTTCATCGCCATGTCGGCGTCGGTCATCATCGGCATGACACGCTTGGTCGGATCGGTGGTATCGACAGGCATGTCCTCTTCGCGGATGTCGACAGGGCGCCACTGGTTGGCCCCGGCGGGCGACTTGGTCAGCTCCCATTCATAGCCGAACAGCAGCTTGAAATAGCCCATGTCCCACTGGGTGGGGTTGGTCGTCCAGGCGCCTTCGATGCCACTGGTCACGGCGTTGGTCGCCTTGCCGTCCAGATGCGGATTGACCCAGCCGAAGCCCTGGCTGTCGACCTCGGCAGCCTCGGGTTCGGGGCCCAGCGCCTCGGCATCGCCGTTGCCGTGGGCCTTGCCGACGGTATGGCCCCCGGCGGTCAACGCCGCGGTTTCCTCGTCATTCATGGCCATGCGGGCAAAGGTCACGCGGACCTGCTCGGCGGTGTTCATCGGGTCAGGCTGGCCGTTCACCCCCTCGGGGTTCACATAGATCAGGCCCATGTGGACAGCCGCCAGCGGATGGTCCAGCGTGTGCGGCTTCTGGATGTCCTCGTAACGCTGGCTTGCGTCGCCGACGAACTCGTTCTCCGCGCCCCAATAGACATCCTTTTCGGGGTGCCAGATATCTTCGCGCCCGAAGGAGAAACCGTAGGTCTTCAGCCCCATGGATTCATAGGCCATGGTGCCGGCCAGCAGGATCAGGTCGGCCCAGGACAGCTTGTTGCCGTACTTCTTCTTGACGGGCCACAGCAGACGGCGGGCCTTGTCGAGGTTGCCGTTGTCGGGCCAGGAGTTCAGCGGCGCGAACCGGATGTTGCCATGGCCACCGCCACCGCGCCCGTCCTGGATGCGATAGGACCCGGCCGAGTGCCAGGCCAGACGGATCATCAGCCCGCCGTAGTGGCCCCAGTCGGCCGGCCACCAGTCCTGGCTGTCGGTCATCAGCGCCTTGACGTCTTCCTTGACCGCGTCAAAATCCAGTTCCTTGACCTCTTCGCGGAAATCGATGTCGCCCAGCGGGTCCGGCTTGCGGTCATGTTGATGCAGAATGTCGAGGTTCAGGGTCTTTGGCCACCATGCGGTAACCGACGGTTCGGCGGACGTGAGCCCGCCATGCATCACAGGGCACTTGCCCGCCTTATCAATGTCGTTTCCGTCCATCTTGTCCTCCGGGTATGGGATGTTGGCACACCAATCGGTGTATCGACTTGCAAACAACATAGGCGTTCGGTGGAATTAGTTTAAGTTGAATATTCTGATTGGCTTGATAATTTTATGTTATGGCGTCGATGACCCTCAAGCAGATGCACTATTTCGAGGCCCTGGCCCGGCACGGCCATTTCGGGCGGGCGGCGGCCGCCTGTGCCGTCAGCCAGCCCGCACTGTCCATGCAGATCAAGGACATGGAAGACCGGCTGGGCACGCCGGTCTTCGAGCGTGGCCCGCGGCACGTCCGGCTGACCGCCTTCGGGGAACGGGTCGCCGCGCGGGTGCGCGACATCCTGCGCGCCGTCGAGGAACTCGACGACCTGGCCCGCGCCTCGCGCGATCCCCTCGCGGGGCCCCTGCGGATCGGCGTGATTCCCACCATCGCGCCCTACCTGCTGCCCCGCATCATCGGCGAGATGTCGCGCCTGCACGACGGCCTGGAAATCAACGTGCGCGAGACCCTGACTTCAACCCTGATCGAGGAGCTGACGCGCGGGCGCATCGACATGGCCATCGTCGCCCTGCCGGTGTCCGAACCCGCGCTGGAGGAAGTCGCCCTGTTCGAGGAGGACTTCGTGCTGGTGCGGCCGGCAGCCGACGCCGATCAGCCCGTTCCGGCCCCCGAACGCCTGCCCGAGATGCGCCTTCTGCTGCTCGAAGAGGGGCACTGTTTCCGCGACCAGGCGCTGTCGTTCTGCAACCGCCCGGCCCGCGCCCCGCGCGAGGTGCTGGACGGCTCGACCTTGTCCACGCTGGTGCAGATGGTCGGCGCCGGGATCGGCGTCACGCTGATCCCGGAAATGGCCGTCGCGGTCGAGACCCGCTCGGCCCCGGTCTCGGTCGCGCGGTTTCCCGCCCCCGCGCCGCAGCGCACCATCGGCATGATCTGGCGCCGGACGAACCCCCTGGCCGACCGGCTGGCCACCATAGCCGGGGTCGTGCGCGCGGCCGCCCGCGACGCCCGTGATCCGCGGATCACCCCCTGATGCGCGCGATCTGCTGAATAACCCTTTGGCGCGAGGAGAATCTGCGATATCGTAGTGCCCTAAGACGTGCGGGTCCGGCCCGCAGCAAGTCAACGACGGCAGGCATGGCAAAACAGGACACCGAACAGGCACGGATCAGCCTTGGCGCGGCCGGCAAGACCGATGTCCGCACCCAGTTCGGTGCGCTTTGCTATCGCGTGAAAAACGGCGAGTTGCAGTTCTGCCTGGTCAGCAGCCGCGGCACCGGGCGCTGGCTCGTGCCCAAGGGCTGGCCCATGGACGGCGAGACCCCCGGCCAGGCCGCTGCGACCGAAGCCTGGGAAGAGGCCGGGATCGAGGGGCGCGTGCGCCACCGCCCGCTTGGCGTCTACAGCTACTACAAGACCCACAACACTGATGCCCTGCCCTGCGTGGTCGTCGTCTTTCCGCTCAAGGTGAAAAAAGCGCACAGCCGCTGGCCCGAGTGCAAGGAGCGCCAGCGCCGTTGGGTCCCCCGCCGCAAGGCCGCCCGGATGATCGACGAACCCGAGTTGCGACAGATGATCCTGCGTTTCGATCCGAAACTGGTCTGATTGCCAAGACCGGGAAACGGCCCTATCTCGGAATGATCCGAAACAGTGCGCCGGGGTCTCGATGATCCACTACACGCTCACCTGCGACCGGGACCATCAATTCGACAGCTGGTTCCAGTCCTCCGCCGCCTACGAGACGCTGCGCGACGCGGGCCAGGTGGCCTGCGTGACCTGCGGCTCGAACCGTGTGCGGCGCAGCCCGATGGCGCCCAGCATCGCCAAGGGCGGGGCAGATCCGGCCCCGAGGCTGGATGCCCCGAAATCGGAAGCCGAACAGGCCATGGCCACGCTGCGCCGGAACATCGAGGAAAACAGCGACTATGTCGGCCTCTCCTTCGCCCAAGAGGCCCGCGCCATGCACGAGGGCAAAGCGCCCGAACGCGCCATCTACGGCGAAGCAAAAGCGGGCGAGGCCAAGGCGCTGATCGAGGATGGCATTCCCGTGGCCCCCCTGCCCTTTGTTCCCAGGCGCAAGGCGAACTGACCGCTCAGGCGCCCTCGAAAGCACACAGCGCATGAACCTCCATGCCCAGTGCGTCCAGCCGCTTGCGCCCGCCCAGTTCGGGCAGGTCGATGACAAAGGCGCAGCCCGTGACCGCACCGCCCAGCCGCTCGATCAGCCGGATGCCCGCCTCGGCGGTGCCGCCCGTGGCCAGCAAGTCGTCGACCACCAGAACCGTCTGGCCGGCCGCGATGGCATCGTCGTGCATCTCCATCACCGCCTCGCCGTATTCCAGCTGGTAGGGCTGCTCGATCACCGCGCCGGGCAGCTTGCCCGCCTTGCGGATCGGCACGAAGCCCGTGCCGAGCTGGTGCGCCATGGCCCCGCCCAGGATGAAACCGCGCGCCTCCAGCCCCACGACCACGTCGATGTTCGCGCCCGCGTAGGGGTGCAGCAATTGATCCACCGCCATGCGAAACCCGCGCGGATCGGCAAACAGCGTCGTGACATCGCGGAACATGATGCCCGCCTGCGGGAAATCGGGGATCGTGCGGATATAGTCCTTCAGCGTCTTCATGGGCGCGGCTCCTTTCAGGAAACTTTCACAGAACGCGGCCGGCCACCGCATCCAGCTTGCGCAGCAGGCCGGGATCGCGCGACTCGGGCGCGGTCAGGATGGCATGGTCCAGCGCCCGGTCACAGCCATGCGGGCAGGCCGCGTCATGCGCCAGCCGCTCGGGCAGCCCGGCGACCGTGCGGCGCGCCTTGTCGGCATTGGCGCCAAGGGTGGCGATGATCTCGGCGATATCGACGCTGCCATGGTCCGGGTGCCAGCTGTCGTAATCGGTGATCATGGCCACCGAGGCATAGCAAAGCTCGGCCTCGCGGGCGAGCCGCGCCTCGGGCATATTGGTCATGCCGATCACGTCGCAGCCCCAGACATCGCGGTAGAGCCGCGATTCCGCCTGGGCGGAGAACTGCGGCCCCTCCATGGCCAGGTAGGTGCCGCCCCGATGCACGGTGACGCCCGCGGCCTCTGCCGCAGCGGCACAGCTCCCGGCCAGCCGCGCACAGACCGGGTGGGCGAGGCTGACATGGGCCACGCAGCCGGTGCCGAAGAAGCTGCGCGCCCGGTCAACGGTGCGGTCTATGAACTGGTCCACGACGACGAAATCGCCCGGCGCCATCTCCTCGCGGAAAGATCCGCAGGCCGAGACGCCGACCACATCCGTGCAGCCCAGCCGCTTGAGCGCGTCGATATTGGCGCGATAGGGCACGGTGTTCGGGGCATGGACGTGCCCGCGCCCGTGCCGCGGCAGGAAGGCCAGCCTGACGCCGCCGACCTCACCCACAAGGATATCGTCCGAGGGCGCGCCCCAGGGCGTCGCCACGGGGTGCCAGTCGGCCCGCTCCAGCCCCGGCAGCTGATACAGCCCCGATCCCCCGATTATCCCGATCATGGCCGCCATCGCACCCTCCGTCATGGTCCTCGGCCAGATTGCCGAAACCCGCCCCGGTTGTGAAGCGGGCAAACCGCCGGGGCAACTTGAAATCCTGCGGAAATTCCGGGCATCCGGGACGGCGGACGGGGCGATGGTGCCGGGCCGGGCCCGGCAATGCGCGGCGCATCGCCGTCACGCGCCGTCATGACTCGCCCGGACGACTGAGCGCAAAGACCTCGCGCACGGCGGTGTAGTCGCGATATCCCAAGCGCGCGAGCGGGACGAACCGGGTCACGTCAAAGCGACCGTCCACCAGGCAGTCCGCGCGCATGTGCACGCCCGTCACCGCGCCGAAGACCACGATGTTCGCAGCACCGGGCAGGTCCACGACCCGCGTCAGCCGGCACTCGAGCGCCGCCGGGGCCTCGGCCACGCGCGGGCAATCGATCGTCTCGCAGGCGGCTCTGGCAATGCCCGCCTCGGTGAACTCATCCACGCCCCACGCCCAACCGCCCGAGGTCCGGTTCATCGCCTCCCGTGCCTCGAACGCGACGATATTGACCGCAAAGACCCCGGTGTCGCGGATATTGGCCACGCTGTCCTTGGTGCCCGCCCGGTCGGGCTTGGCCGAGGTCGAGGCAAACATGACCTGCGGCGGCTCATAGGCAACCGCGTTGAAAAAGGAATAGGGCGCGAGGTTGTCCACCCCCTCCGCCCCGCGCGTCGAGATCCAGCCGATGGGCCGGGGGGCAACGATGGCCCCGAAGGGATTATGCGCCAGGCCGTGGCCCTCTTCTGGACGGTAGAACATCAGTTTCTCCAAGCATTTGCCGTGGTTTGGCCCCCATGCTACCGAGCATCGCGGAAACAACAAGAAAGACCGGCGCATGGACCTGCGTCCCGAACGCGACGAGGACTGGTGGGAGGTCGAAGCCCTTTTCGACCTGTGCTTCGCGCCCGGGCGCGAGGCACTGTCCTCCTATCGGCTGCGCGACGGGGTGCCGCCCGTGGCCCCGCTCTGCCTTGTGTCGCGCGATGCCGATGGCATCCTGGGTGGGGCGATCCGCGCCTGGCCCGTGCGCATCGGCACACAACGGGCGATCCTGCTGGGTCCTGTCGCCGTGCACCCGACACGCCAGGGCGAGGGGCTGGGCGGCTGGCTGATCCGTGCGCAGGTGGCCGAGGCGGCGCGCCAGGGCTGGGATCGGGTCATCCTGGTGGGCGATGCGCCCTATTACGCGCGCTTCGGCTTCGACCGGCTGAGCGAGGTGCGGATGCCGCCCCCCACCAATCCCGACCGGGTGCTGGGGCTGGCCCTGAAACCCGGCGCCTGGGACGGGATTGCCGGCGAGGTTTGCCGTCTGTTCGATTGACCCTTTGCAATTGAAAAGCCCCCCACCCTCCCCATCTTCTGGTCATGACAGACGAGTCCGAGACCATGCGCCTGGTCAATCCAGACCTGCCGCCCGTACCGCTTGACGACGCGGCCCTTGCCGCCATCGCGGCGCTTGCGGCCCGGCAGCACGCGGCCAACAGCCTGTTGATGCAATTGATCAACTTCGTCGGTGGCCAGGTCGAGGATGGTCTGCGACTTCTTCCGCCTGAGCAGCGCGCCCGGCTCGAAGCGGCGGCAAGCGCCGCCCTGCGCCAGTCTTACGATCTGGCCGGGCGCAGCCGCCAGGGCGCCATGGCGCGCATCGCCGCCTCGGACAGGGGGCACCGGGCCCTCGCCACGCTCTCGGGCGCGCTGGGGGGCCTTGGCGGTCTACCCACGGCGCTGGCCGAACTGCCCGTGGCCACGACGGTGATCTTCCGCTCGGTCCAGTCGGTGGCCGAGGCCCGGGGCGAGGACCCGAAATCGCAAGAGACCCGCCTGCAATGCCTGCAGGTCTTCGGCGCGGGCGGACCGGGGACGGGAGATGACGGGATCGACACCTCTTTCATCGGGGCACGGCTGACCCTGACGGGGGCGGCGCTCAACAAGCTGCTGGCCCGGATCGCGCCGCGCTTTGCCACGGTGATCGGCCAGAAACTGGCCGGGCAAGCGGTGCCCGTCCTGGGGGCCGCCGCCGGGGCGGGGACGAACTATGCCTTCATGGATTACTACACCCGCGTCGCGCAGGTCCACTTCGGGCTGCGCGCACTGGCCCGCATCCACGGGGAAGAGGCTGTTCTGACAGCCTTTCATGCCGAGTTGGCGCGGCTGCAGCGGCCGATCCTCGAGGCCTGACGCGCGGCCGGCGCCTGTCGCGCCGCGGATCAGCCGCGCAGGGCCTCGATCACGGCGTGCCGGACCGACTGATCGCCCTGCACCCGGGCCGCGTCCATGGCCGCTTTGACCCGGTCCAGGTCGACCTGACGCAGCAGGTGCTTGACCGGCCCGATCGAGGCCGGGCGCATGGACAGCGTCCGCAGGCCAAGCGCGGCGAAGCACACCGCCTCGATGGGCCGGCCGGCGTCCTCGCCGCAGAAGCTGACGGGGGTGCCCAGCGCCGCGCAGCGGTCGATCAGCTGTTCCAGGAACGTCAGGAAGCTGACGTTGAGCGTGTCATAGCGCCGCCGCACACGTTCGTTCTCGCGGTCGGCGGCAAAGAAGAACTGCTTGAGATCGTTGCCCCCGATGGACAGGAAATCCACTTCCCGGAAGAACGGGTCCGGGGCGAAGGCCAGGCTGGGGGTTTCCAGCATCGCCCCGACCTCGACGGTGTCGGGCAGGGGGTGGCCCAGGCGGCGTTCGCGGTCCATGGCCTTGTCGAATTCGGCCCGGGCATCGCGGAATTCCTGCAGTTGCGCGACGAAGGGGAACATCACCGTCAGCGGACGCCCGGCGGCGGCCCGGATCAACGCCTGCAACTGCATCCGCAGCACGCCCGGTTTTTCGAGGCCCACGCGGATCGCCCGCCAGCCCATGGCCGGGTTGGGCTCGTCGTTTGGCTTCATGTAGGTCAGCACCTTGTCCGACCCGATATCGAGCGTGCGAAAGGCCACGCGCTTGTCGCCCGCCGCATCCATCACCCGGGCATAGAGCGCCGAAAGCTCGGCCCGCTTGGGCATCTGGTTGCGGATCAGGAACTGCAACTCGGTCCGGAACAGGCCCACCCCTTCGGCCCCCGACGAAGGAAGCGAGGGCAGATCGGCCATGAGCCCGGCGTTCATATTCAGGGAAAGGGTCTGGCCGCAGCGGGTGGTGGCGGGCTGATCGACCAGCGAGGCATAGCGCTCCTGCGCCGCCGCCTGCATGGCGATCTTGTCGCGAAAGGCCGAGCGCACGGTGTCGTCGGGCCGCAGGTGCACGATCCCCTGCTCGCCGTCCACCAGGATCGGATCGCCGTTCAGGGCCTCGGTGATGATGTCCTTGGCATGGATGACGAGCGGGATCGCCCAGGCCCGCGCCACGATGGCGGCATGGCTGCCGACGGACCCTTCCTCGAGCACGATCCCCTTGAGCACCTTGCCGTAGTCCAGCAGTTCGCCCGGCCCGATGTTGCGCGCCACCAGCACCGGGTTCTCTGGCAGGTCCGCGCCGGTATCGCTGCCCTGCCCGGTCAGGATGCGCAGCAGGCGGTTGGACAGGTCGTCGAGGTCGTGCAACCGGTCGCGCAGGTAGGCATCCTTGGACTGCCCCATGCGGGTCCGGGCCAGCGACTGTTCCTTTTCCACGGCCGCTTCGGCCGACAGGCCATTGTCGATGTCGTCCTGCATCCGCTTGAGCCAGCTGCGCGAATTGGCGAACATGCGATAGGCTTCCAGCACGTCCTTCTGGTCGGCGCTGACGGCCGCGTTGCGCGCCAGCATCTGGTCCACCGACAGCCGCAGGGTGTCGATCGCATCGGCCAGGCGGGCCTTCTCGGTCTCGGGATCATCGGCGATCGGGTTGGTGACCACCACGCGGGGTTCGTGCAGGAAGACATTGCCCCCCGCCGCACCTTCCTGCGCGACGGTGCCGCGGAACATCACCGGCTGCTGGTGCCGGGCCGAAAGCGCCGCGCCCTCGCCTACGAAGATGCCCAGTTCCGTCATCTCGGCCAGCACCATGGCCACGACTTCCAGCGCGTAGACCTCGTCGGCGGTGAACTCGCGCACCGCCTTGGACTGGACCACGAGAACCCCCATGGTGTCGCCCAGCCGCTGAATCGGCACACCGCAGAAGCTGGAGAAGCGCTCCTCGCCCGTCTCGGGCATGTAGCGAAAGCCCCTGGCAGCCGGCGCATCGGCTGTATTGATCACGTCACGCGCCTTGGCGACGCGGCCCACCAGCCCCTCGCCCACGCGCATCCGGGTCTGGTGCACAGCCTCCGCGGCAAGGCCTTCGGTCGCGCAAAGCTCCAGCGTATCCGCATCGCGGAACAGGTAGATCGAGCAGACCTCGGTGCGCATCGAACAGGCGATCAGCCCAACGATCCGGTCCAGGCGTTCCTGGCCGGCATCGTCTTCGGCCATGGCATCGCGCAGCCGACCAAGCAGCTTGCGGCTTTCGGTCTCCAAAGTCTCGGGCATGTCCCTCGTCCCTGCCGGTATTCTGCCGGGCATTCGGCCTGCTATAGCAGACCTGCCACTGCAAAGAGAACCGCGTTATCGTGATCGCGCCCGACGATTGCACGCGGGATGGCCCCTTGTCACGCGCGGCGCATGGGCCTGAGGGCCTCAGTCGGCCTTTTCCAGCTCAAAGGCGTCATGCAGCGCCTGCACCGCAAGTTCCATGTACTTGCGGTTGACCAGAACGCTGATCTTGATCTCCGAGGTGGCGATGACCTTGATGTTGATGCCCTCGTCCGACAGCGTCTTGAACATGGTCGCGGCCACCCCGGACTGGCTGCGCATGCCGATGCCCACGGCGCTGATCTTGGCCACGTCCGTGTCGGCCACCAGGTCGTGATAATTGATCTCGCCGCTGGCCTTGGCCGTGTTCAGGGCCGTTTCGGCGCGGGATACCTGATCCACCGGGCAGGAAAAGGTCATGTCGGTGCGGCCCTCTTCGGAGATGTTCTGGATGATCATGTCCACGTTCACGCCCGCCTCGGACAACGGCCCGAAAATGGCGGCGGCGATGCCGGGGCGGTCGGCCACCGAGATCAGGGTCATCTTGGCCTCTTCGCGGCTGTAGGCGATTCCGGATACGGGGCGGTTTTCCATCACGTCCTCCTCGTCGCAGACCAGGGTGCCGGCCGCGTCGGATTGTTCCTCGAAACTGCTGAGCACCCGCAGTTTCACCTTGTAGCGCATGGCCAGCTCGACCGAGCGGGTCTGCAGCACCTTGGCGCCCAGGCTGGCCAGTTCCAGCATTTCCTCAAAGGCGATGCGGTCCAGCTTGCGGGCCTTGGCGGCGATGCGCGGGTCGGTTGTATAGACACCGTCGACATCCGTATAGATGTCGCAGCGTTCCGCGCCGAAGGCGGCGGCGAAGGCCACGGCGGTGGTGTCCGACCCGCCCCGGCCCAGGGTGGTGATCCGGCCTTCGGGGCTGACGCCCTGGAACCCGGCCACGACGGCCACGCGCATCCCTTCGGCGAACTTGCCCGCGATGTTCGCGGTCGGGATCTCCTCGATCCGGGCGGTGGAATGGGCGGCGGTCGTTTTGACAGGAACCTGCCAGCCCTGCCAACTGCGCGCAGGCACGTCCATTTCCTGCAGCGTCAAGGCCATCAGCCCGGCGGTGACATTCTCGCCGGAACTGACGATGGCATCGTATTCGCGGGCATCGTAAAGCGGGCTCGTGTCGCTGACATAGCCGACCAGCTTGTTCGTCTCGCCCGCCATGGCCGAAACGATGACGATCACGTCGTAGCCCTTGGACACCTCGACGCCCACGCGCTTGGCCGCGCGGCGGATGCGGTCGGGGGTGGCAACGCTGGTGCCGCCGAATTTCATCACGAGAACTGGCATGTCCGGCCCTTGGTTCGATCCGCGCCCTCTTATGCGCAAGCCTTCCCGAGGGCAAGCGTCACCGCCGCCGCAGCACCGCCCCGGGATTGAGGATGCCCTGCGGGTCGAGCGCCTGCTTGATGGCGCGCATGGTGGCCAGTTTCACCGGGTCGGCGTAGCGTTCCAGATCAGCCACTTTCAATCGCCCGACCCCGTGTTCGGCGCTGATCGACCCGCCCATCGCATGCGTCAAGTCGTGGACGGCGCGTTTGACCGCCGCGCGCTGGTGGTCGTGATCGCTGCGGCTGTGGCCCGGCCGGGAAAAGACGTTGTAATGCAGGTTTCCGTCGCCCAGGTGGCCGAAACAGTTTATGCGGAAATCCCCCACCTCGGCCAGCTTGCCGGGGGCCTGCGCGATGAAATCGGGAATCGCGGAGAGCGGCAAAGAGATGTCATGCGAGGAAACCGCGCCGATCACCCGGTTGGCCGAGGGGATGCTCTCGCGGATCGCCCAGAGATCGCGCGCCTGCTGCACGGACTGCGCGATGGTGCCGTCCTCCGTCAAGCCCTGGTCCAGCGCCGTGGCGAATAGTGCCTCGAGCGCGCCTTGGGCATCTTGCCCGGCCCCGAAGCCGATCTCGGTCAGCACGCACCAGTGGGGGATGGGATCGAGCGGGCGCACATGGTCGATCCCGGCCTCGGCCAGGAAATCGAAGCCCTGCCGGTGGATCAGCTCGAAGGCCGATATCGTCTCGCCCAGTTGCGCCCCGGCCAGCGCCAGCAGTTCCAGCGCCGCCTCGGGGCCGGGCACGGCGAAAAGCGCCGTGGCGGTTTCAACAGGGCGCGGCATCAGTTTCAGCGTGGCGGCGGTGATGATGCCCAGCGTGCCCTCGGCCCCGATCATCAGGTCGCGCAGGTCATAGCCAGTGTTGTCCTTGCGCAGCCGCGACAGCCCGTTCCAGACCGTGCCATCGGCCATGACGACCTCCAGCCCCAGGCATTGGGCCCGCGCGTTGCCGTAACGCAGCACGTTCAGCCCGCCGGCGTTGGTCGCCAGCAAGCCGCCGATCCGGGCGGACCCTTCTGACGCGAGCGAAAGCGGAAACAGCCGGTCCACGCCCTCGGCGGCGGCCTGGATATCGGCGAGGATCGCGCCCGCCTCGACCTCCATCGCGTTTTCCGCGGCGTGGACCGCGCGGATCGCGGCCATGCGGTGCAGCGACAGGATGACCGGCGCGGGGTCGGCTTCGGTGATCTGGCCGCCGACAAGGCCGGTGCCGCCGCCATAGGGGATGACCCCGACACCCGCGTCGGCACACAGCCGCACGACCTCGGCCACTTCTTCGGTGCTGGCGGGGGCCACGACCAGGCCCCGCCCCTGCCAGCGCCCGCGCGGTTCCTGCAGGTAGGCGGTGCTGTCCTGGAGCAGGCCCTTCGGCCCGAGGCGGCCGCGCAGGGACTCTTGCAGATCGGGGGTGACGGCATTCAGCATGGGTGCGTCAAAGCACGGGCCTGCGGGGCGGGCAAGTCACTCGGCCAGGACTTCCGGTTCCAGCACCATCACCGTCGGCCGCGACGGCAGGGTCTGCAGCGACAGCGTGATATCGGGCCCATCGGTGCGCACCACGTCGTAGCCGCTGACCTCCATGTCGGTCAGAAAGGACTCGAGCGTGCGGCGCCCGAACCAGTGCATCGGGATCACCACCGAAGAGCGCAGCCTGTCCATCACCCGCAGCAAGGCCTCATGGCGCAGGGTCAGCCCGCCATCGACCGCGGCCATGACCACGTCGAGCCGGCCCAGCATGGCATATTGGGCGTCGTCGGGTTCATGGTGCAGGTGACCGAGGTGACCGACACAAAGCCCCGCGACCTCGAACACGAAGATCGAATTGCCGCTCTCGCGCACTGCCGACCCGTTGGACCGCACATCGGTATGCACATTGCGGATCAGCATATCGCCCAGGTCCAGGTCGTGATCGCGTGGCTGGCCGTTCACCGCCCAGCCTTCCAGAACATGGGCAATCGCCGGATCGGGCGCGCGGGTGAAATGGGTGGAATGGGCGTTGTTCATCGTCACCACGTCGGGGATGAAATCCACGTTGCCATACCAGCCGGTGAAATCGGTCATGGCCGAGACGGTCTCGGACTGGATCAGGAACATGGCGTGGTCGAGGTAGGAAATGCGAACGGTCTCGTCGGCGACCGGATCGCGGAAACTGGCGCGGTGCAGATACTCCATCCCCGGCGCCTGCGCGAAGGCGCGGCAATGAGACGGGATGCGGTCCTGCGCCAATGCGGCGCCGGAGGTAACAAGAAAGACAATTGGCAGGATGTAGCGGATCATGACAGGCCCTCCTGCGGCGAATGATAGCGCAGCGGCGGGGAAAGTCAGCTTTTTCCGAACACCCGCCGGACAGCCCCTGTCATGAGAAGAAAAGCCCGCATGCCGGTCCATCGGCATGCGGGCGGACTCAGTCGCCATGATGGGGGCGTTCAGTTTTCCATGCGCTCGCTCAGTTCGGCGCTCAGGTCGGGATCGTTCTGGGCCAGTTCGAGGATCTCGACATAGCGCTCGACATCCATCTCGGGCGTCTCGTTCACCGCGGCCACCATTTCGGCGCGGGCCTCTTCCATCAGCTGTTGCTGCTGGGCTTCGTCGCCTTCGGCTTCGCCAAGACGGGCCGCGTAATTCTCTTCGATCTCCATGACCGAATCGAGCGCTGCGACAAAGGCATCCAGTTCGCCATCTTCCACATCCGCGGGTGCGGCAGGCGCTTCGGTGTCCTGTGCGACGGCCGGGACGGCGGCGAGGGATGCAACAGCCATGCCGGTGGCTGCGAGCGTGGTGAAGAAGGTTTTCTTGAGGGTCATGTCGATCCTTTCCGGGGTTGCTTGCGTTCGCGATCCCCACCTAATTCACCGAAATGAAGAAGCCAAACAGCCCTGCGAAAATCCGCCCAAGTGGGCCTGAGGCATAGCGATTTTCTGCCTTTACATTAATTTCAAAGACGTTTCGTGCCCCGGGTCTGCGATGGGCCACTCAGGGCCTACCCCGCGTCGGTCTTGCCGCGCCGGTCGTGCCGCAGGTTGGCGTAGAGCACGTGATTGCGCCAGCGCCCGTTGATCTGAAGATAGGACTGCGCCACGCCCTCGTACTTGTAGCCGCAGCTTTCCAGCAAACGGCGCGAGGCGATGTTCTCGGGCAGACAACCCGCCTCGATCCGGCTCAGGTCGAGCGTGGTGAAGGCGTGGTGCACCAGCGCCTCGATGGCCTCGCGCATGTAGCCCTGCCGGGCATGGGCCGCGCCGATCCAGTAGCCGGTGGTGCCGGCCTGCGCCGGGCCGCGCCGGATATGGTCCAGGGTGATCGCGCCCAGCAGGACCTCGTCGGCGCGCCGGACCAGGAAAAGCGGCAGCGCGGTGCCATTGGCGACCGAGCGCTGGGCCCAGTAGACGCGGTTGGTAAAGCTCTTGCGGGACAGGTGGTCGGGGGCCCAGCTTGGCTCCCACGCGGCCAGGAAATCGCGGCTTGCCTGACGCAGCGCAACCCAGTCGCGGAAATCCGTGTGCTGGGGCGGGCGCAACGTCAGGCGCTCGGTCTCCAGCCGCAGTTTCCGCTTCTGGCGCAGCATCACGCCGCGAGCCTCTCGCGCAGGGCCTCCAGCGACGGGGCACCGCCCACGGGCCCATAGAGCGCCATGGCCGTCCCGGCCCGGGTCAGCATGTCGGCGCCGAAGCTGCGCACATCGCCGGTCGTCACGGCATCGATGCGGCGGGTCGTCTCCTCGATGCTGGGCACCTTGCCCCAGATCGACAGCAGCCGCGCCAGCCGCTCGGCCCGGTTCGACGGGCTTTCCAGGCCCATCAGCATCCCGGCTTTCATCTGGGCACGGGCGCGCGCGACCTCTTGCGCGCTCATGTCCTCGGCGGCGCGTTTCATAGTGTCGATGGTCAGGTCGGCCAGCTCGCTCAGTTGCTCGCCCGAGGTTCCGGCATAGACTGTCATCATGCCGGTATCCGAATAGGCGCCTGTCTGGGCGAAGATCGTGTAGCACAACCCGCGAGTCTCGCGCAGGTCCTGGAACAGGCGCGAGGACATTCCGCCGCCCATCGCGATGGCATAGATCTGCGCGGCATAGATCCGGTCGGCACAGTAGTCCGGCCCCTCGAAGGCCAGCGCGAAATGGGCCTGCTCCAGCGTCTTGTCATGGCGCGCCTCGCCGCCGCCAAAGCGGGCGGGCGTGGCGGCATTGGCCGGCGCGCGGGGTGGCAGGTGGCCGAAATGCGCCTCGGCGAGTTTCAGCAGTTCCTTCGGATCAACGGCCCCGGCGGCAGCGAGGATCATCTGTTCGGGGCCGTACTGATCCTGCACAAAGCCAGCCAGGTCGTCGCGGGTGAAGGCGTTGACGCGCTCGGCGGGGCCAAGAATCGGGCGGCCGATGGGCTGACCCGGATAGGCCTGTTCCTGCAACCAGTCGAAGATGATGTCGTCGGGGGTGTCCAGCGCCTGGCCGATCTCCTGCAGGATCACGCCGCGCTCGACCTCGATCTCGCGCGTATCGAAGACAGGGTTGAGCAGGATGTCGGAAATCACGTCCATGGCCAGCGGCACGTCCTGTTCCAGCACGCGGGCATAGTAGGCCGTCATCTCGCGGCTGGTATAGGCGTTGATATAGCCGCCCACGTCCTCGATCGCCTCGGCGATCTGCAGCGCGCTGCGCTTGGCAGTCCCCTTGAACGCCATGTGTTCGAGAAAATGGGCGATGCCGTTCTGGTCGGCCCGCTCGTGGCGGCCCCCGGCATCGATCCAGATGCCAAGGGCGGCGGATTTGAGGCCCGGCATGACCTCGCAGACAACGCGAAAGCCGTTGGACAGGGTATGGATTTCGACAGTCACTTGGTGCGGCGCTCCCGGATCAGGGTTTCGAGGGCGGCCAGATCGTTGGCCACGGGGGTGACACGCTCGGGGCGGTCAAAGAGGTCGGCCATGCGCTCGGGCAGCGGGGGCCGGATGCCGCTGGCCTGTTCCACCGCGTCGGGGAACTTGGCCGGATGGGCGGTGGCCAAAGTGACCATGGGCGTCGGCCCCTGGTGCGCCTCGGCCACCTCGACGCCCACAGCGCTGTGCGGGCACAAAAGCTCGCCCGAGCGTGCGATTTCGGCGCGAATGCGCGCCAGCGTCTGCTCTTCCGAGGCGCGGCCGCTGTCAAAGGTCTCGCACAGCATCTCGATGGCGCCCTGACCCACGGTGAAGCCACCCTTTTCTTTCAACTCGTCCATCTGCGCGGCCACCACGGCCCCGTCGCGGCCATAGGCCTCGAACAGCGCGCGTTCGAAATTCGAGCTGACCTGGATGTCCATGGAGGGGCTGATCGAGGGCGTCACCCCCTGCTTGACCTGCGCGCCGGTCTGCAGCGTGCGGTGCAGGATGTCGTTGTGGTTGGTGGCCACGACCAGCCGCTCGATGGGCAGCCCCATGCGCTTGGCGATGTAGCCCGCGAAGATGTCGCCGAAATTTCCCGTGGGCACGGTGAAGCTGACCTTGCGGTGCGGCGCGCCCAGGCTGACCGCGGCGGTGAAATAATAGACCACCTGCGCCAGCACCCGGCCCCAGTTGATGCTGTTGACCCCGGCCAGGCCGACCGCGTCGCGGAAGGCGAAGTCGTTGAACATGTCCTTGAGACGGGCCTGGCAATCGTCGAAATCGCCCTCGACGGCCAGGGCATGGACATTGGCGTCGGTTGGCGTGGTCATCTGGCGGCGCTGCACCTCGGACACCCGGCCCTGCGGGAAGAGGATGAAGACATCCACGTTGTCCAGCCCCCGGAAGGCCTCGATCGCGGCCGAACCGGTATCGCCGGAGGTGGCGCCGACAATGGTGATCCGCTTGCCCGAGCGGGCCAGCGCGGCCTGGAACATCTGGCCGATCAGCTGCATGGCGAAGTCCTTGAAGGCCAGCGTCGGGCCATGGAACAGCTCCAGCAGGAAATGGTTGGGCGCCAGTTGCTTGAGCGGCGCACGGGCGGCATGACCAAAGCCCGCGTAGGCGGTGTCGATCAGGCGGCGGAACTCCGCGTCGGTGAAGGTCTCGCCCACGAAGGGGCGCATGACGGCAAAAGCGGCCTCTTCGTAGCTTTGTCCGGCCAGCCCGGCGATCTGCTCGGCGCTCAGGCGCGGGATTGTCTCGGGCACGTAGAGCCCGCCATCCCGCGCCAGGCCGGTCATCATGGTGTCTTCGAAGTCCAGCGCGGGGGCGGTGCCGCGGGTCGATACGTATTTCATGCCTGAGGGTCCTCGCGGCGAGTGCTGCGGCGCAGCCAGTAGAGGCTCATGGCCAGCCAGACCGCGGCCAGCGAGAACCAGGTGATCGCGTATTCCAGGTGGTCGTTGGCGATATTCACGGTGCTTACCGGCAGCGGGTCCAGCCGCGGATCATAGGCCGAAGCCCGGGACAGCACCACCAGCAGCGGCTCGGTCTCAAGGCGCTCGGCCATGGCGGCCACGTCGCGGCCGAACCAGATGTTCTCTTCCAGGTCGGGATCGGGGGTGGAGCTGTTCACGTCATCGGGCCAGAGCAAGGTGCCCGTCACCTCCGTCTCGGGGCGGGCCGGATCTTTCTGCTTGGCCTCCAGCGGCAAAAGCCCCTGGTCGAGCAGTATCCGGCGGCCCGTTTGCGTCTCGAAGCCCGAGATCACGCGATAGCCGGTCCCCTCCTGGGTGCCGGAGACCAGCACATGCAGTTCCGCGCCCGTGGGACGGCCAGCGAAGGTGACGGTGCGGTATTCGTCCTCGGCCTCGCTGACCTGTTCCGGCAGGAACACGGGGTCCGCCGCCATGCGCGCGTCGATCCCGGCCAGCACGCCCTCTTTCCACTCCAGCCGGTCCAGTTGCCAGACCCCCAGCCCGATCAGCACGGCCAGGCCGCCCAGGCCAACGAGGATTGGAAACAGAAGGTGTCGCATCAATGGGTCCGTGATTACGGTGCGTTTACGGCAAAACGCGCGAGGCGGCATGGCCCCGCGCGTCTTGTCCTGTCCTCTGACGTGGGTCAAGACCCGCCGCCGCGAAAGACCCTAGGCGCCCCAGACGTAAACCGAGGCGAAGAGGAACAGCCAGACCACGTCGACGAAGTGCCAGTACCACGCGGCTGCCTCGAACCCCACGTGCTTTTCAGGGGTGAAATGCCCCTTGTAGACGCGGATCAGGCAGACCAGCAGGAAGATGGTCCCGATGATCACATGTGCGCCATGGAACCCGGTCGCCATGAAGAAGTTGGCGCCGTAGATGTTGCCGGCCAGACCGAAGGCCGCGTGGCTGTATTCATAGGCCTGAAAACCGGTGAAGATCAGCCCCAGCAGCACCGACAGGATCAGCCCTTGCTTCATGTCGTTGCGGTTGTTCTCGTGCACCAGCGCATGGTGCGCCCAGGTCGCCGCGGCGCCCGAACACAGCAGGATCAGGGTGTTGATCAGCGGCAGGTGCCAGGGATCGAAGGTCTCGATGCCCGCCGGGGGCCACTGACCGTCAACCGCGGGGCTTTGCGGGCCCATCGGGTACATGGCGTGCTTGAAGAAGCTCCAGAACCAGGCAGCGAAGAACATCACCTCGGACATGATGAACATGATGAAGCCGTAGCGCAGCCCGATGCGGACCACGGGGGTGTGATCGCCCTGCTGGCTTTCGGCGACGACATCGGCCCACCAGCCGAACATGGTGTAAAGCACCGCCACCAGGCCGATCAGGAACAT
The DNA here is from genome assembly GCF_047086965.1 of Roseovarius halophilus (ex Wu et al. 2025). NCBI lineage: Bacteria > Pseudomonadati > Pseudomonadota > Alphaproteobacteria > Rhodobacterales > Roseobacteraceae > Roseovarius > Roseovarius halophilus (ex Wu et al. 2025). The sequence continues at coordinate 22,357 of NZ_JBKOTX010000047.1, forward strand.
CCAGGGCGCCGAACCGTCCATCCAGAGCACTGCCCCGTAGAGCATCACGAAAGTTCCCACGGCCCCCAGCAAGGGCCAGATCGAGGGGTTGAGAATGTGGTAGTCGTGGTTCTTTTCGTGCGCCATTTTATGCGTTCCCTCGCGCGATATTGCTTATTGATCTTGGGGTCCGGCGACCGGGCCGGTCGCCAGTGTCAGCCGGGTATCCAGGGCGGCCTGCTGCTCTTCTTCGGGCAGCGGGGCCTGGTGGAAGGTGTACCCCAGGGTGATGGTGTGAACATACTGCCCTTCGCGGTCATCGACGATATCGGGGTCCACGAAGAAGCTCACGGGCATCTGCATGGTCTCACCCGGTTGTAGCACCTGCATTTCGAAGCAGAAACAGTCGATCTTCTCGAAGAAACCGCCCGCATCATAGGGGGCCACGTTGTAACTGGCGGTGCCCGCGATCGGCACATCGCTGGTATTGGTGGCCTCGTAGAAGGCCAGCGCCGTTTCGCCGATGCGAACCTCCATTTCCCGCTGCGCGGGCTTGAAGCGCCAGGGCATGTCGCGTTCGACCGAGGCGTCGAAGCGCACGGTCACCGTCTGGTCGAGGATCTCGTCGCTGCCGGCCGCGGCCACGCCGGTAACACCGCTAAAGCCCGTGACCCGGCAGAACCAGTCGTAAAACGGCACCGAGGCCCAGGCCAGCCCGCCCATGAGAACAACGACCGAGACAGCCTGTGCGGCGGTGCGCTTGGGACCGTCCTCGAAGCGGTTAAAGGGATTGAACTTCATTGCGCGTCCTCCTCGGCCTCGTCGCGGGCCACGTCTTCGAGCGCCGGCCGCGCAACATGGTCGAACCGTTCCATCTCGCGCGGGTCGTCGAGGGTCTGGACCTTCACAACCGTCAGGCCCAGCACCAGCGCGACGAAGGCCACCAGCAACAGGCCCAGCCCGACGTTGCGGTCCAGGCGGCGCTTGTGCAGTTCGTGTTCGACCTTGATCGCCATGGCTTACCAGCCTCCCAGGCCCTGGCCGCGCAGCACCGCCTCAAGCAGAAGCGCGCCGAAATGGCCAAACAGATAGTACAGAGAAACCTTGAAGACGCGCTTTTCGGTGGCATGGCTGTCAGCGTCGCTCGCCGCGTCGTCGCGCCGCCAGATGTCCACCGCACCCTTGAGGAACCACGCATTTAGGACAAGCGCCGCCGCCAGATAGACCGGCCCGCCGATGGAGGTGAAGGCGATGCCCAGCGCCACCGGCACCAGCGCGATGGTGTACCCCAGAATGTGGTTGCGAGTGACGCGGCGGCCATGGGTTTCGGTCAGCATGGGCACGTTGGCGTTGCCGTAGTCGGACTTCACGAAGAGCGCCAGCGCCCAGAAGTGCGGCGGCGTCCACATGAAGATCAAGGCGAACATCAGCACGCTTTCGGGCGCGATGCCGCCCGTGGCCACGGCCCAGCCCACCATGGGCGGAAAGGCCCCCGCGGCCCCGCCGATGACGATGTTCTGCGGCGTCGACCGCTTGAGCCACATCGAGTAGACGACGGCATAGAAGAAGATCGTGAAGGCCAGCAACCCGGCGGCCACCATGTTCGTGGCCAGGGCCAGCAGGACAACGGAAAAGCCCGAAAGCGCAAGGCCGATGCCCAGCGCCTCGCCGGGCTGGACCCGGCCAGAGGGGACGGGGCGCGACTGCGTGCGCTTCATCACGGCGTCGATGTCGGCGTCCCACCACATGTTCAGCGCCCCCGCGGCCCCCGCCCCCACGGCGATGCACAGGATGCCCACGAAGCCGATGTAGGGATGCACCGACCCGGGCGCGACCAGCAGACCCACCAGCGCGGTGAAGACCACCAGCTGCATCACGCGGGGCTTCATCAGGGCGTAGTAATCACCCATTCCCGCCTCGTAGGTGCCTGTCTGCTGCGTCACGTCTGTCATTGCGATCCCGCTGGGTTTGGGTTGCCGGGGGCCGGTCAGGCTGGATAGTCTTCCTTGGCCCCGGCCAGCCAGTCCTCGTAGGCCTCGGGGCTGACGACCTTGACGGTGATCGGCATGAAGGCGTGGTCCTTGCCGCACAGCTCCGAACACTGGCCGAAGTAGACGCCTTCGCGCTCGGGCTCGAACCACAGCTGCGCGAAGCGTCCCGGCACGGCGTCCTGCTTCACGCCAAAGGCGGGTACGGTCCAGGAGTGGATCACGTCGGCCCCGGTCACGGTCATGACGACGGTGGACCCAGTGGGCACGACGACGGCCGTGTCGGTGGCCAGCTTGAACTCGTCTTCGCTGTAGCCGGCCTCAACCAACTGGTCGCGGATGCTGTCGTTGAGGTTCCCCTCGCCGTAGCCGATCATGTAGCTTTCGAAGAAGATATCCTCATCCGTGTACTCGTAGGACCAGAACCACTGATAGCCGGTCACGGTGATATTGATGTCGCCCTCGGGGATTTCCTGCTGCTTGAACAGCGTCGGCAGCGAGAACGAGCCGATGAACACCAGGATCACGATCGGCACGACCGTCCAGGCCACTTCCAGCGGAGAATTGTGCGTGAAGGTCGCGGGTGTCTTGTTGCTGCGCTGGTTGTAGCGCAAGATCACCCAGGCCAGCAGCCCGGTCACGAAAAGGGTGATGGCGGTGATGAGCACGAGGATCATGCCGTCCAGCCACTGCAGGTCGCGGGCCAGTTCCGTGGCGGCGGGCTGGAACCCGGTACCGCCCTGCTCGGGCTTGCCGACGATCTCGAGGTCATCCATGCCCTGCTGGGCCGAAGCCGCCCCGGCGAGGGCAGCGGTTGCAAGGGCCGATCCGGCGGCAAGGCCCAGCTTGCTGACAAAGGTGTTCAGTCGCATGTCATTCCCTAAAGCAGTTCGGACAGCGGGATCGGAATCCCGTTGTATTTCGTCGAGGTCATCCCATAATCTGGGGGGCAACTCAAGCGCGGCCATTGTGGCAAACGGTCGCTTTTTTGATCTGGATCAAATCCCGGAGACCTCCCGGGCAGGAGGACCCCCTTGACTTACACCCCGGACCAAACGCCCCCGGCGCAGGGCTTTCGCCCGTTCGAGACCCACCTGGACCGCGACGCCGCGCTGTCGAGGGTCAAGGCGGCAGTGGAGGGCGCCGACGATGGCGAACTGTTCATGGAACGGCGCCGCTCCGAGGTGCTGGCCTTCGACGACGGGCGGGTCAAGACCGCCAGTTTCGACGCCTCCGAGGGCTTCGGGCTGCGCGCCGTGCGCGGCGAGACGGCCGGATATGCCCATTCCACGGTGATCGACGAAAAAGCCCTCGACCGCGCCGTCTCCACCGCGCGGCTTGCCGTGGGCGATGGCGGCGGCACCATGGCCGATGGCCCGGCTCGGACCAATCGCCACCTCTACACCGATGCCGACCCGATGGCCGAGGCCACGTTTCCCGCCAAGATCGAGCTTCTGGCCGAGATCGACTCGGTCGCACGTCAGATGGATTCGCGGGTGGTTCAGGTCTCGGCCACGCTGGCCGCCTCGCACCAGGAGGTCGTGATCCTGCGCCCCGACGGCACCCAGGTCAGCGACACCCGCCCGATGAGCCGCCTCAACGTCTCGGTCATCGTCGAGCAGGACGGCCGCCGCGAAAGTGGCACCGCGGGCGGCGGCGGGCGGCTGGGGCTGTCCCATGTCGTGGCCCGTGACACCTGGGAGCCGAAATTGCGCGAGGCGCTGCGCATCGCGCTGGTCAACCTTTCGGCCGAACCCGCCCCGGCGGGCGTCATGGACGTTGTGCTCGGCCCCGGCTGGCCCGGCATCCTGCTGCACGAGGCCGTGGGGCACGGGCTGGAGGGCGATTTCAACCGCAAGGGCAGTTCCGCCTTCGCGGGGCTGCTGGGGCAGCAGATCGCGGCGAAAGGGGTCACGGTGCTGGACGATGGCACCCTGCCCGACCGGCGCGGGTCGCTCACCGTGGATGACGAGGGCACGCCGAGCGCGCGCAACGTGCTGATCGAGGACGGCCGGCTCGTGGGCTACATGCAGGACCGGCAGAACGCCCGGCTGATGGGGGTCGCCCCCACCGGCAACGGGCGCCGCGAAAGCTATGCCCACATCCCCATGCCGCGCATGACCAACACCTACATGCTGGGCGGCGACACCGCCCCCGGCGATCTGGTCGCCGAGCTCAAGGACGGTATCTATGCGGTGGGCTTCGGCGGCGGACAGGTGGACATCACCAACGGAAAGTTCGTCTTTTCCTGCACCGAGGCCTACCGGGTGATCGACGGCCAGATCGGCGCGCCGGTCAAGGGCGCGACGCTGATCGGCGATGGCGCCACCGCCCTGCAGCAAATCCGCGGCATCGGCAACGACATGGCACTGGACCCCGGCATGGGCAACTGCGGCAAGGCCGGCCAATGGGTGCCCGTGGGCGTGGGTCAGCCCAGCTTGCTGATCGGAGGGCTGACCGTGGGCGGGGCCGCGACCTGAACCACACTCACGCGCCCGGTCGGCATGAAAATGCACGTCGGCACGCTTGCCTTTACCTTAGGTTAACCCATGGCGGTCTAAACCTGAGCCAGCAGCAGGCGGAGGACAGGATGACCGGGGATACGCATTCTTCCACTCACCCCCCACTCCCACCCACCACGGAAGATGACCGGTTCAATGCCCTTCGCCTGTTGCGCTCGCGACGGGTGGGGCCATCAACCTGGCGCCGCCCGATCGCGGAACACGGCACGCCCGGGGCCGCGCTGGCGGCCCTGCCGCAGGTCGCCCGCGACGCCGGGGTCGACAATTACCAGACCTGCCCCGAGGGCCTCGTTGCCGCAGGACTCAAGGCCGGTGCCGCGCTGGGCGCGCGGCTGGTCTTTGACGGCGATGCCGATTACCCGCCCGACCTGTCGCTGATTTCCGATGCGCCCGTGGCGCTGTGGATGCTGGGCGATGCCAGCCTGGCTCAGCGCCCGCTGGTCGCCCTGGTGGGGGCGCGCAATGCCTCGTCGCTGGGCACGCGCATGACGCGCAAGCTCGCCGCCGACCTTGGCGCGGCGGGTTTCTGCGTGGTCTCCGGCGTGGCGAGGGGCGTCGATGCGGTGGCCCACGACGCCGCGCTGGCGACCGGCACGATTGCGGTGCAGGCCGGCGGCGTCGATGTCATCTACCCCGCCGAGAACGCAGCCCTTGCCGGGCGCATCGCCGAGACCGGCTTGCGCCTGTCCGAACAGCCCATGGGCCTGCAGCCCCAAGCGCGGCATTTCCCGGCGCGCAACCGGATCATCTCGGGCCTTGTCCGTGCCGTCATCGTGGTCGAGGCCGCCGCCAAGTCCGGCAGCCTGATCACCGCGCGCAATGCCCTCGACCAAGGGCGCGAGGTCATGGCAGTGCCCGGCCACCCCTTCGATGCCCGCGCGGCGGGCTGCAACATGCTGATCCGCGACGGGGCGCAGCTGGTGCGCGGCGCCGCCGATGTGACCGAAGCGCTGGACGATCTCGCCCCCGCCCCGCGGCCCAGCACGCAACCGGCGCTGGACATACCCACGCCCCCGCCGGAACGCCGCAGCCTGCGCGACACCGCCCAGTTGCACCGCGATATCCTGTCGCGCCTCGGGCCCAGCCCCATGGCCGAGGATCAGTTGATCCGCGATCTGCACGCCGCCCCGGGGCAGGTCGCCCCGGCGCTGGTGGACCTGGAACTGGACGGGCAGATCCTGCGCCAGCCCGGTGGGCTGCTTTCGCGCGCCGTCTAGCACATCAGCGCGCAACCGATCCGCGCCCGGGGGCCCGGCACACCGGCGCGAAACAGGCGCGCATCCAAGGCACCCGTCCGCCTCATTGAGGCCGCGCAGGGCGCATACCCTGGCAACGGCCTGCCATGCGCCCATCGTCCCGGGCTTGACCCCGGCATCGGACCATCCCAAGTGAACGCATTGACAAACGCTGCGGCCCGCGCCCTTTATGCGCGGTCCCGGCCCCCGAATTCCCAAGGAGTATCCATGCCCATTGTCGTCGTCGAGTCCCCGGCCAAGGCCAAGACAATCAACAAATATCTGGGCTCCGACTACACCGTGCTCGCGTCTTACGGCCATGTCCGCGACCTGCCGGCCAAGAACGGATCGGTCGATCCGGACAACGGATTCGACATGGTCTGGGAGGTCGCCAACGACAGCAAGAAACACGTCAAGGCCATCGCCGACGCCCTCAAGGACGACAACGAATTGATCCTCGCCACCGACCCCGACCGCGAGGGCGAGGCGATTTCCTGGCATCTGCAAGAGGCGCTGACCAAGCGCCGCTCGATCAAGAAGGACACCGCGGTTTCCCGCGTGACCTTCAACGCGATCACGAAAGAGGCCATCACCGAGGCCATGCAACATCCCCGCCAGGTCGACGAGGACCTGGTCGAGGCCTACCTGGCGCGCCGCGCGCTGGATTACCTCGTGGGCTTCAACCTCTCGCCCGTCCTGTGGCGCAAATTGCCAGGGGCGCGGTCGGCGGGCCGGGTGCAGTCGGTCTGCCTGCGCCTGATCGTCGAGCGCGAGATGGAGATCGAGGCCTTCAATCCGCAGGAATACTGGTCGGTGAAGGCCCTGCTTGAGACACCGCGCGGAAAATCCTTCGAGGCGCGGCTGACCACGCTGGCCGGCAAACGGCTGGAAAAGTTCGACATCGAGAACGAGACCCAGGCCGAACTGGCCGTGCAGGCCGTTACATCGCGCGACCTGTCGGTGCAAAGGGTCGAGGCCAAGCCGAGCAACCGCAACCCCGCGCCGCCTTTCATGACCTCGACCCTGCAGCAGGAGGCCAGCCGCAAGTTCGGCATGGGCGCGCGGCAATGCATGAACACGGCGCAGCGTCTCTACGAGGCCGGGTTGATCACCTACATGCGGACCGATGGCATCGACATGGCCCCCGAGGCCGTGGCCGACGCGCGCGGCGCCATCGAGGCGCGCTATGGCAAGGACTACGTCCCCGCCGAGGCCCGCGTCTACAAGAACAAGGCCAAGAATGCGCAGGAAGCGCACGAATGCATCCGTCCCACCGAGATGTCCAAGTCCTCCGCCGAGGCGAAGATCAGCGAACAGGACCAAAGAAAGCTCTACGACCTGATCTGGAAGCGCACGCTGGCCAGCCAGATGGCGGCCGCGAAACTGGAACGGACCAGCGTCGACATCGGCAGCGCCGACGGACAGGTCGTGCTGCGCGCCAACGGACAGGTCGTGCTGTTCGACGGGTTCCTTGCCGTCTACGAAGAAGGCCGCGACGACGTGGTCGACGACGACGACAAGCGCCTGCCGCAGATGACCGAGGGCGAGGCCACGAAGAAAAGCGCGGTCAGCCCCGAGCAGCACTTCACCCAGCCCCCGCCGCGCTATACCGAGGCGACGCTGGTCAAGCGGATGGAGGAACTGGGCATCGGGCGCCCCTCGACCTATGCCAGCGTCATCACCACGATCCAGGACCGCGAATATGTCCGCAAGGAAAAGAACCGCCTGATCCCCGAGGACAAGGGCCGGATCGTCACGGTCTTCCTGCTGAACTTCTTTCGCAAATACGTCGGCTACGAATTCACGGCAAACCTGGAAGAGATGCTCGACGATGTCTCGGCCGGGCAAAGGGATTGGCAAGAGGTGCTTTCGGGCTTCTGGCGCGATTTCCACAAGGCCATCGAGGACACCTCGGAGCTGCGCATCAGCGAGGTTCTGGACGTGCTTGACGACGCTCTGGCCCCGCAGCTGTACCCCCCGCGCGAGGATGGCTCCGACCCGCGGGCCTGCCCCAAGTGCGGCGAGGGGCGTCTGCACCTGAAAACCTCGCGCACGGGCGGCTTCGTGGGCTGCGGCAACTACCCCGAGTGCACCTATACCCGCCCGATCGCGGGCGAGGGGGCCGAGGGCGACGAACGCGTGCTGGGCGAGGACCAGGGCGACGAGATCTGGCTGAAGTCGGGCCGTTTCGGGCCCTACGTCCAGCGCGGCGAGCCGACGCCGGACAACAAGAAGCCACCGCGCGCCTCGCTGCCCAAGGGCTGGGACAAGGATGCGATGGACCTTGAGAAGGCTCTGACCCTGCTCAGCCTGCCGCGGGAGGTGGGCGAGCACCCCGAGGGCGGTACGATCAAGGCGAACTTCGGCCGCTTCGGGCCCTACGTTATGCACCAGCACCCCGAAGAGGCCAAGCCGGTCTATGTCAACCTCAAGGACCCCGACGACGTCTTCCAGGTGGGCATGAACCGCGCGGTCGAGATGCTGGCCGAGAAACGCGCCAACCCCGGCCGGGGCGGGCGCGCCGCGGCCAAGCCACTCAAGGACCTGGGCGAACACCCCTCCGAGGGGGGGGCGGTCAACGTCATGGAGGGCCGCTACGGGCCTTATGTCAAGTGGGGCAAGGTCAATGCGACCCTTCCCAAGGACACCGAGCCGGGCGATGTGACCATGGACACCGCGGTCGCGCTGATTGCCGAGAAAACCGCGAAAAAGGGCAAGGGCCGCAAGAAAGCCTGAGGCGACAGCAGCGCAGCGCGCCTCCAAGAAATACGTATCGCGTGGTGCGACCAGTCCTCTCAACTACCCGCGCGCAGGTCGAACACGCAGCCGTCGCTGGGCAGTTCGGGCGGGGTCGCGCAGAGGCCGCGCGCCACCCGCCAGGCGGCCAGCACCCGGGGCACATAGGCGCGGGTCTCGGGAAAGGGCGGCACGCCGCCATTGTCGCGCACCGCGCCCTCGCCCGCGTTGTAGCCGGCCAGGACCATCACCACGCCGCGCTCGAACTCTCCCATGAGCCAGGACAGGTAGGCCACGCCCCCGGCGATGTTCTGCTCCGGATCAAAGCCATCGCGGACGTCGAAACGTCTGGCCGTAGCCGGCATCAGTTGCATGACCCCGTGCGCGCCGGCGTGGCTGACAGCCCGCGGGTTCCCGGCGCTTTCGACGGCGATCACCGCCAGCACAAGCGCGGGCGAGACCGGCTCCCCCACCGAGGCGGCGAGGATCTGCGGCCCGTAGCGTTCGGCCAGGGCCCGCATCTCGTCCAGGCGGGGCGGCGCGATGGCCATGTCCTCGGGCGCGGTCGCGAGAACCGTCTCGGCCCGGACGAAACTGGCCGGGTCGGAGGCGGCAAGATCGGCGAGCCCACAATCGCCGACGCCATCCTCGACCAAATCGTCCACAACGCCCACCGCATCGATCTCAAGGGAGACAGCCTGCGTAGAAAAGATCAAAACGAGAACTTGACCCACGTGAAAAACCGCGAAACGATGCCATCAGAAACATAACTGCAGGCAGAGGATCAGCCGTGCCCGAGCTGTCCGGGAATTACTGAAACGGCTGTCCGGGATTTAGCGTAATCGCTGTCCGGTATTTCTGAAATCCGCACTACGTGCTGCGCTTTGCCCATTTCGGGGTGGTGCTGGCCGTGGGGATCGGGATGAACGCCATGGGCGCGCTGGGGGCGGGGGATGCCAAGTTCCTGGCCTCGGCGGCGCCCTTCGTCGCCCTGGAGGACGCCGGCGCGGTGCTGATCCTGCTGGCCGTCAGCCTTGCCGCCGCTTTCGCCGTCCATCGGCTGTGCCGGGCCATTCCGGTGGTGCGCGGCCGCGTGCCGCATTGGCAAAGCTGGGGCGAAAGCAGCCGCTTTCCCATGGGCTTTCCGCTGGGGGTAACGCTGATGCTCTACCTTGCCGCACCGCTGACCTGAGCCCCCCCGGCAGCGCCGCCCTGCGCATTCAGCCACCGTGGCTTCGCGCATCGACGGTCCCTGCGCTACCCGATGATCTCGAACCGGGTCACATCGACCAACCCCCGGTCAGTGATCTTGAGCGAGGGGATCACCGGCAGCGCCAGGAAGGCCAGCTGCAGGAAGGGTTCTTCCAGCCCCACGCCCAGCGCCTTGGCCGCGTCGCGCAGCTCTTCCAGCCGGGCGCGGACCTCCTCGAAGGGCGCAAGGCTCATCAGACCGGCCACGGGCAACGCCAGTTCGGTGCGCACCCGCCCGCCCTCGGTTACCACGAAGCCGCCCTCGAGATCCTCCAGCCGGTTCGCGGCCAGCGCCATGTCGTCGTAATCCGCCCCGACAACGGCGATGTTGTGATGATCGTGACAAACGGTCGAGGCGATGGCCCCGCGCTGCAACCCGAAGCCCCGGACGAAGCCGGTGGCGATATTGCCGTTGATCCCGTGGCGTTCCACCACGGCGATCTTGACCAGGTCGCGGGCCGGGTCCGGGCGCTTGTCGCCGTCCTCAATGGGAATTTCCTCGTGCAGGTGCTCGGTGAGGATCTTGCCCTCGATCACGCCGATCAAATCCGTCTGCGTGCGGTTGCCCGTGGTTCGGAAGTCGGCTGCCGCCACCCGCCGCGCCTTGACCGAGCCGCGCCCGATGGGGGCGGTGATGCGCCGCGCGGCGAAGGCGGCCTCGCCCACCGGGACCC
>NZ_JBKOTX010000048.1:0-32087 GCF_047086965.1 Roseovarius halophilus (ex Wu et al. 2025)
GCCGCTACACGGTGGACCGGGTCGATCCCCATGCCCATGAGTGGCACCTCAAGGATGAATTGATCCCGATGGAGATCATCGAGCGACGCGTTCCAGCGTGCCCACGATGCTGCGCACCTGGTTGTGCATGAAAGAGCGCGCGCGCAGCCGGAACCTGACCTCGGGACCTGACAGGCCCGTGAACTCCTCGATCTCGATCGCGTCGAGTGTCTTGACCGGGCTGGCGGCCTGGCAGATCGACGAGCGGAAGGTCGTGAAGTCGTGATGGCCCACGAGGTGCGCCGCGGCTTCCCGCATCGGCGCCGCGTCCAGCCGCCGCGGCACCTGCCAGACCAGCCCCTTGTCATGCGTCGCCGGTGCGCGCCGCATCAACAGCCTGAACAGGTAGTGCCGCTCGACGGCCGAGAAACGGGCATGCCAGTCACCGGGCACGGCCGCGCACGCGGTGATCGCGACCGGCGCGGGTTTGAGATGGTGGTTCAGCGCCTCGCCCAGCCGGAACGGATCCCAGTCCTTGGCGAGGTCGCAATGCGCGACCTGAGCCAGCGCATGCACGCCCGCATCGGTGCGCCCCGCGGCGGCGATTGTATGCGGGCCGGTCTCCAGCCGGGCCAGCGCGGCCTCCACCGCGCCCTGTACCGTGGGCTGGTCGGCCTGTCGCTGCCAGCCCGCGAAAGGGGCGCCGTGATATTCTATCCTGAGGGCGAATCGTGGCATGGCGTGGCTCTACCCGGCCGGGGGGTACGGGGCAACGTCCGGCACGGGCACGTCATGCTCAGCCACAGATCCGCGCGGCCCGGTCGCCATAGTCAGAATATGCTTTCCAGAAGCGTTCGTCGCGGCGCCTGTCCGACTGGCGGATTTCCTGTGCGCTGTGCGGGTCGCCGTAAAATCCGGCCGCGCGCCGCTGGTCGGACCGTGACAGTGATTGGTCCGCCACCCACTGGACGCAGCCGCATAACCGGCGCGATCGCGCCTCGCGGTCCGAGGCCATGCACGCCTTGCTGATCGGGCCGAAGGCCATCGGGGCCGTGGGCGCCGCCACACCGGCATCGCGGCCCTTGAACCTGTCGCCGCCCCCGCAGCCCGCAAGGATCAGCACCATCGCGATCGTCATGACCCGTCCCATCGTTCCTGCCTCTTCCGTGCCTCCCTGCCGGGGATCGACTGGGTGCATGCCCCATATGCGCCCATTTTTCAATTCACATCAAGCGGGGCACCTGCGACACTGCGGCCCGCGGGCAGGCGACAACGGGCGGTGGACCATGACTCTGGACCTTTCGACACTTTTCTTCATTTTTCTCGCGGTGATGATCCTGCAGCCGATGCTTTCGGGCCGGCTTTTCGCCTTCCGGCGCGAGCAGGCCATCCGCGGGATCGAACGCAAGCGCGGCAGCCGGGTCATCACCATGATCCACCGGCAGGAAAAGCGCAGCTTATTCGGGGTCAACGTGTCGCGCATGATCGACCTCGAAGACGCGCAATCCATCATCTCGGCCATCAAGGCCACGCCGGATGACCGGCCAATCGACCTCGTGCTGCACACGCCGGGCGGGCTGGTCATCGCCGCCATGCAGATTGCCCGTGCCGTCGAGGCGCACCCGGCCAAGGTCACGGTTCACGTGCCCATCTACGCCATGTCCGGCGGCACGCTCATCGCGCTGGCCGCCGACGAGGTGGTGATGGGCGAGTTTTCCATGCTGGGGCCGATCGACCCGCAGATCATGGGCATTTCCGCGGCTTCGGTGGTGGCGGCGCGCGACGCCAAGCCGGTCGAGCATGTTTCGGACGTGGCGCTCGTGCTGGCCGATGTCAGCGACAAGGCCATCGCGCAGGTCAAGCGCGGCGCGGTCGAGATCATGACCCCCCGCATCCCGCGCGCGCAGGCCGAGACGCTGGCCGACAAGCTGGCCTCGGGCAACTGGACGCACGACTATGCCCTCACACCGGCCGAGGCCACGGATCTCGGGGTCGAGGTGACGGTCGGCATGCCGCCCGAGATCCTCGACCTGATGAAGCTTTACCCCGCCCCGGTGAAGCAGAGCGCGGTGGAATTCATCCCCTTCGAGCCGCCCGGGCGCAAGATGTGACGCGGCGTGCAAAGGGCGCCACACGCGCGCACGGGGCGCTCCGGCGCGGTGTGATGCCGCAGGGCTGGATGTGCGGCGCCCGCCCGGCTAGCCTTGCACGCGGTATCCCATGAGCAGCGGCAAGGGAAACGCGGATGAAACACGCCGATATCGTCATCATCGGGGCGGGCCCGGCGGGCAGCGCCGCGGCGGCCACGGCCTGTGGCCTCGGGTTGCAGACGGCCCTGATCGACGCGCGACGGTTCCCGCGCGACAAGCTTTGCGGCGGCCTGATCACCGGGCGCAGCCGGCGACATTACCGCGATATCTTCGGCCAGGACATGCCCGGCGCGCTTGCCGATCGCAAGACAGCGCCTGAATTTCATCTTCATGGTCAACCGCTCGGCCCGATCAATGATGTGCCGCCGCTCGACCTGACCATGCGGTGGGATTTCGATGCCGCCACGCATGCCAAGGCCATCGCCGCCGGGGCGGTCGACATGAGCGGGCACAGGGTGACGGGGCTGGATCGCGTGGCGCGGCGCCTGACGCTCGGGGACGGGCGTCATTTGCGCTACGGTGTTCTCATCGGTGCCGATGGCGTGAACAGCTGGACGGCGCGCCAGCTTTTCGGCGCCGCGTTCGACCGCGCCACCATCGGTTTCGCGCTCGAGATCGAGGCGGCGGGTGCGCATCTCGACCCGGCGGCGCCCATCCGCATCGACATCGCCGCGGTGGCATGGGGCTATGGCTGGCGCTTCCCCAAGAGCTGCGCGACCACGGTCGGCGTCGGTGGGCTCATGGCGCGCAATGGCGACATGAAGGCGGCGATGCACCGTTACATGGCGCAATTGGGCATCGCCGAGGACGCGGCGCGGCTCAAGGGGCAGTTCCTGCCCTTCGGCGATTTCCGAAAGGTGCCGGGGCAGGGGGCGGTCCTGCTTGCCGGTGACGCGGCCGGGCTCGTCGATCCCATCACGGGCGAGGGGATCGCCCACGCACTGCACAGCGGGCAGCTTGCCGCGCGGGCGGCCCATGCGGCGCTGGCCGGCGGCGGCCCGGAAACGGCGCTGCGCCGCTATCAACGCCTGTTGCGGCCGCTGCACCGCGAATTGCGCATGGCGCGGCTCCTTCGGCCCCTATTCCATGTGCCCGCGCTGCAAAGGCGTCTCGCGCCGGCGTTCCGGCAGTCGACCACGCTCAAGCGGCAATACATGGACCTGCTGGCGGGCGAGGCGGGCTATGGCGACATCCTGCGCGGCCTTGCCCGCCGTGTGCCGGCACTGGCCCTCGCCCACCGGGCCGGCAGACCGGGTCCGCCCTGACCCTGCAGCTACGGTTGCGCTACCGCCGGATCGTGAAATCCGCCGCTTCGGGCGGGTCGGCGGGCGAGGTCTGCACGTCGGAAACGCGCGCCGCCGGGGGGCCGTCCCACAAGGCGGACAGCATCGCGTCCACGTCCGGCGGCGGCCCCGCGATCACCGCGGTCACCGCGCCGTCGGCCTCGTTGCGGACCCAGCCCGACAGGCCGCGCGCCAGCGCCTCCGCCTCGGTCCAGGCGCGGAAGGACACGCCCTGCACCCGGCCGGTGACACGCGCATGAACAGCCTTGATCCGGGTCATTCCGACCTCCGTGTTGCCGGGGGTACCCTATCATGGGCCGCCGCACGCCGCGACACCCGTGAGTCTCCCGCGCGCCGTCTGCCGACCCACCTTGACCACCCCGGAAAACCCATCCATATCCGGCTACCATGACACCGCTCTCGCATATCCGCAATTTCTCGATCGTGGCGCATATCGACCACGGGAAATCCACGCTCGCCGACCGCCTGATCCAGATGACGGACACGGTGGCCGAACGCGACATGAAGGAGCAGCTGCTGGATGCCATGGATATCGAGCGCGAGCGCGGCATCACCATCAAGGCCAACACGGTGCGCATCGACTACACGGCCGACGACGGGGAGCAATACGTGCTCAACCTCATCGACACGCCGGGCCACGTGGATTTTTCCTACGAGGTGTCGCGCTCGATGCGGGCGGTCGAGGGATCGCTGCTGGTAGTGGACAGCACCCAGGGCGTCGAGGCGCAGACGCTGGCCAACGTCTATCAGGCCATCGACGCCGATCACGAACTCATCCCCGTGCTGAACAAGATCGACCTGCCGGCAAGTGATCTTGACCGCGCGGCCGAACAGATCGAGGACGTGATCGGCATCGACGCGTCCGGCGCCATCCCTGTCAGCGCCAAGACGGGGCAGGGCATCCGCGAAACGCTGGAGGCGATCATCGCGCACCTGCCCCCGCCCGAGGGCGACGCCGACGCGCCGCTCAAGGCGATGCTGGTGGACAGCAAGTACGACCCCTATCTGGGCGTCGTGGTGCTGGTGCGGATCATGGACGGCGTCATGAAAAAGGGCGACCGCATCCGCATGATGCAGACAGGGGCCACCTACAATGTCGAACGCATCGGCGTGTTCCGCCCGGCCATGACCGTGGTCGACGCGCTCGGCCCGGGCGAGATCGGGTTCATCACCGCGTCGATCAAGCAGGTGCGAGACACCCGCGTGGGCGACACCATCACGCACGAGAAACGCCAGTGCGCCGCGCCCCTGCCGGGGTTCAAACCGTCCGTCCCGGTGGTGTTCTGCGGGCTCTTCCCCGTGGACTCGGCCGAGTTCGACGACCTGCGCGACGCCATCGAGAAACTGGCGCTGAACGACGCCTCCTTCTCCTACGAGATGGAAAGCTCCGCCGCGCTGGGGTTCGGCTTCCGCTGCGGCTTCCTCGGCCTGCTGCACATGGAGGTGATCCGCGACCGGATCGAACGTGAATACGATATCGAGCTGATCACGACCGCGCCCTCGGTCGTGTACCACGTCTTCATGAAGGACGGGGAGCGGGTGGACCTGCACAACCCCGCCGACATGCCCGACCCGACGCTGGTGGACCATGTCGAGGAACCGCGGATCAAGGCCACCATCCTCGTGCCGGACGACTTCCTCGGCGACGTGCTCAAGCTCTGCCAGGAAAGGCGCGGCATCCAGACCGACCTGACCTATGCCGGGGCGCGCGCGATGGTGGTCTACGACCTGCCGCTCAACGAGGTGGTTTTCGATTTCTACGATCGTCTGAAATCCGTGACCAAGGGCTATGCCAGCTTCGATTACGAGATCACCGGCTACCGCGCCGACAGCCTTGCGAAGATGCAGATCCTCGTCAACGACGAACCCGTCGACGCGTTGTCGATGATGGTCCACCGTGACCGGGCCGAGATGCGCGGCCGCGCCATGTGCGAGAAGCTCAAGGGCCTGATTCCCCGCCACATGTTCAAGATCCCGATCCAGGCGGCGATCGGCGGAAAGGTCATCGCGCGTGAAACGCTGTCGGCGATGCGCAAGGACGTGACAGCCAAATGCTATGGCGGCGATGCCACGCGCAAGCGCAAGCTGCTGGAAAAGCAGAAGGCGGGCAAGAAGAAGATGCGCCAGTTCGGCAAGGTCGAGATCCCGCAGGAAGCGTTCATCAATGCGCTGAAGATGGACGAGTAGGGCAACCACGATGGCCCCTCGGCCCACCCGGGGCGCGCAGGTGCCAAGCGATCGCCAGCCCGCCCCGACGGGCCGGCGGGTTGCGGGTGGTGGCCTCTGGCTCGGGCGTTATCCGGACCAACAGCCTTGAATTGCGCCGGCCCGTCCATTCTGTCGCATGGGTCAGTCGTCGCCCGATCCGCGAATCGCGTCGGGATGGCCGTCGATGAAATGGTGCAGGACCACGTAGAGCTCCCGCGCGTGGGGCAGGTCATCGCGGTGCAGCGCCTCCCGGATGTCCTCGCAGATCATGCGCTGCACCTGCTGCGGCCCTTTCGGCACGTGCATCATGTAATCGCCCAGCGTCGCCGCGTTCAGGTCGGGCAGGTGTTCGTGTTCGGCCACCGCCGCGATCTCCTCCCGGCTCAGGCAGGTCATGTCCTCGATGTCCTCCAGCGTGATCATCACCCTTTCCCTTCTGTCATGGTGCGCCCATTCTATCACGCCGCCGCCACCTGCCGACTGATGCAGATCAAGGCGTCCGCGTTGCCACGGCCCCAGTATCCGGCCCATCGTCCGGAGGCATCATGGTCTGGCTGACAATCATCCTGCATCTGTTCATCGGGGCCACCTTGGCCGGGGTCGGTATTGTCGTGCTGCTCGTGACGGGGCAGGGCGGGGTGTGGCCGCTGGTGGGCGCCGTCCTTGGCGGGTTCGTTCTCGGTTTTCCCGCGGCCCGGGTGGTGGCGCGGGTGATGGACGACACCGAAGACTGATGCAGATCAATGCGGTCCGGCGGCGCGGCCGCTATGGCCATGCCCGGAGCTTTGACAGCCAAGAGGGCACGACATGCTGCGATTGGGACTCATCCTGTACCTTTTCATCGGCGTCACGCTGGCCGGGTCGGCCATGATCGCCGCTCTTGTAATGGGCTACGACACGACCGTGCCTGTCGTGGTCTCGGCGCTTGCCGGGTTCGGCGTGGCCCTGCCGGTGACATGGCTGGTGGCAAAGCAGATCCACGAAGGCTGATCGCGGCCCGGTTCGGCGCCGTCGCGATGCCGACGCGATACCGCCGCCGGGCCGAGGCCCGTTTCACCCCAGCCAGGCGCGCATTGCCGCCTCGAATTCGCGCGGCTTCTCGGCATGCAGCCAATGCCCCGCCCCGGGTATCTTGAGGAACCGCGCGCGGGGGAACAGCGTCTTGATCCGGTCGCGGTGTTCGCGCGTGACATAGGTCGATTCCGCGCCGGACAGGAACAGGGTGTCACCTTCGTAAGATCCTGAAATATCCGGAAAAGCCAAGATTTTCGGCATTTCCCGCGCCAGCGTGTCGAGGTTCAGCCGCCAGCGTTTTCCCGCCACGTCGAGCGATTGCAGGAAGAACGGCACCAGCGCGGGGTCGTCCAGCTGCGCCGCCAGCAACGGTTCCGCGTCCGAGCGTTTCTCGATCCCGCTCAGATCGACGGCCTGCATGGCCTCGATATACTGCATCTGGGTGTGCTCATAGGTCACAGGCGCAATATCAGCCACAACCAGCCGATTCACCAGCTCCGGCCGGGTCAGCGCCAGTACCATCGCCGCCTTGCCCCCCATGGAGTGCCCCAGCACGTCGAAAGGCTGCGCCAGCGTCTCCAGCACCCCGGCCAGGTCGGCGGCCATCTCGGGATAGGAATGCGTGTCATGCCAGGGGCTTGCCCCGTGATTGCGCATGTCCACGGCGATGACCTGCCGCTCGTCCGAGAGCCGCTTGGCGATAACCCCCCAGTTGCGGGCCGATCCGTAAAGCCCGTGCGCGATCAGCAGGCCTGGCTTGTCCGTCGCGTTTCCGTGTTCGATCATGCTCAACATGGACCCGTGATACCGTCGCCCGTGCCCGAGGACCAGCCCCATTGAGCGTCGCTTTCGGCGCGGCTAAACTCACCGTCAGGAGGTGGCCGCGTGATCGATCCGGACAACGTCAACCAGAAATCCGCCGAGCTTCAGCGGCTCCTGCAGGACAAGCTCGCCCTGCGCGGGCGCTCGCTCGCGGCCCTGCTTGGCAAGGGCGCGCGAGCGCTGCCGCGTCATGCCCGGCGGGCGGGCCATGTTGTAGCCACCGCCGAGGCACGGATGAAACATCCCCGGCTGGCCCGCCTCGTTGACCAGACCGCGGTGCAGCGGGCCCATGTCACCCTGCGTGATCATCTGCGCGCCATCGACCCCAAGGAACGCAGAAAGACCGCGGTTTTACAGGTGCTTGGCGGCCTCGTGCTCAACCTGATCCTGTTGGCCTCGGGCGTCGCGGCGATTGTCTGGTGGCAGGGGTGATGTCGTGTCACTACCCGGCCAGGTGAAAACGCGCGGTCCCGTCCGGGGCCGCGCGGCGTCTCGCCAATTTCCCCGTATCAGAGGTTCGGGTACATGGGGAATTTCTTGCAGAGGGTTTCGACCTCTGTCCTGACCTTGTTTTCGACGTGCTGGTTGGCGTCCTCGCCGTTCCGGGCGAGGCCGTCGACGACCTCGTTGATCCAGTCGCCGATCTGGCGGAACTCGGCCTCGCCGAAGCCGCGGGTGGTTGCCGCCGGGCTGCCGAGGCGGATGCCGCTGGTGACGGTCGGCTTCTCGTCGTCGAAGGGCACGCCGTTCTTGTTGCAGGTGATGTGCGCGCGGCCGAGGGCCTTCTCGGTGGCGTTGCCCTTGACGCCCTTGGGCCGCAGGTCGACGAGCATGACATGGGTGTCGGTGCCGTGGGTCACGGTGTCGAGCCCGCCCTTGTGCAGCTGGTCGGTGAGCGCCTGCGCGTTGCGGATCACCTGTTGCTGGTAGGTCTTGAAGGCGGGCTCGAGCGCCTCGCCGAAGGCGACGGCCTTGGCGGCGATCACGTGCATCAGCGGCCCGCCCTGGATGCCGGGGAAGATGGCGGAATTGAATTTCCTGGCCAGCGCCTCGTCATCGGTGAGGATCATGCCACCGCGCGGGCCGCGCAGGGTCTTGTGCGTGGTGGTGGTGGCGACATGCACGTGCGGGAACGGGTCGGGATACGCGCCGGCGGCGATCAGCCCGGCGAAATGCGCCACGTCGGCCAGCAGCCACGCGCCCACGCTGTCGGCGATCTCGCGGAACCTCGCGAAGTCCAGCTGCCGCGGGATGGCCGAGCCGCCGGCGATGATCATCCGGGGCTTGTGCTCGGCGGCGAGGCGGGCGATCTCGTCGTAGTCCACGTCCAGCGTGTCGCGCTTCACGCCGTAATGCACGGCGTTGAACCACTTGCCCGACTGGTTGGGCGCGGCGCCGTGGGTGAGGTGGCCGCCGGCGTCGAGGCTCATGCCGAGGATCGTGTCGCCCGGCTGCAGCAGCGCGGTGAAGACGCCCTGGTTGGCCTGGCTGCCCGAGTTGGGCTGCACGTTGGCGAAGCCGCAGCCGAACAGCCGCGTGGCGCGCTCGATCGCGAGGTTCTCGGCCATGTCAACGAACTGGCAGCCGCCGTAGTAGCGCCGGCCCGGGTAGCCCTCGGCGTACTTGTTCGTCATCACGCTGCCCTGCGCCTCCATCACGGCGGCGGACACGATGTTCTCCGACGCGATCAGCTCGATCTCCTCGCGCTGACGCCCCAGCTCGAGCCCGATCGCCCGGGAAATCTCCGGGTCCCGGCCCGAAAGCGATTCGGTGAAAAAGCCTTCAGTGGTGAAGGCGCTGTTTCCGTCATGCGGCATGGTGACAACTCCTGCATTGGATTTCTTGGTGATTTCTTATCGGAAACAGGCGCTTTTTTAAAGGTTGTAAAGCGACAAATCCCCCTGCGGGACCGGCATCTCTGGCGCCGGGGGTGGAATTGTGCTTCGATCCGCCCGACACTCCGCCCATGAGAAACGGATTGCCGTCGGGATGGCCCTAAAGATCGCCTTCGTCGCCAGTGACATGCCCGTCGCGCAGACCGCGCGCGCCGCGCTGATCAGCCGCTTCGGCAACGTTCCGGAGGACGAGGCAGACGTGATCGTGGCCCTTGGCGGTGACGGCTACATGCTGGAGACGCTGCACCGCACGCAGGGCCTGTGGGCCCCCGTCTACGGAATGAACCGGGGCACGGTCGGATTCCTGATGAACGAGTACGGCGAAACCGACCTCCTGGAGCGGCTGGCGGCCGCCGAGGAGGAAGTGATCAACCCGCTCCGGATGAAGGCGCAATGCGCCGACGGCACCATGCACGAGGCGCTGGCGATCAACGAGGTGTCGCTGTTGCGGGCCGGCCCGCAGGCGGCCAAGCTGCGCATCACCATCGACGGGCATCTCAGGCTGGCCGAACTCGTTTGCGATGGCGCGCTGGTGGCGACGCCGGCGGGATCGACCGCGTACAACTACTCGGCGCACGGGCCGATCCTGCCCATCGGGTCGGACGTGCTGGCGCTGACGGCGGTTGCCGCCTTCCGCCCGCGCCGCTGGCGCGGGGCCCTGCTGCCGAAATCCGCGCGGGTGCGTTTCGACGTGATCCACCCGGAAAAACGCCCGGTGATGGCCGATGCCGACAGTCTCTGGGTCGAGAACGTGCTATGGGTCGAGATCGACTCCGAGCCCGATATCAAGCACCGTATCCTGTTCGATCCCGGGCACGGGCTGGAAGAGCGGCTCTTGCGGGAGCAGTTCGTTTAACCACCTGAAAAGGCTGGAAAAAACGTGCCTTGTCATCGGATATCAAGGCCCCGTTATTGCCTGTCACGATCCTGCCGGGGCACCGTTGCCGGGCCGGTACGTCACCGCCGGCGACGATGTCACGGAGGGATCGGATGCCGCATCGCATCACCATGAAAGCCGTCATGCTCGCGGCGTGCACATTCGCCGGGGTGGCGGTGTCGTCGGGGGCGCATCACGCCGGCACGGGGCCGGACATTTCCGCGCGGGCCCTCGCGGTCAGCCCCGTGGCTGTCACCGCGCTGGCGCCCGCGGCGCGCTAGGCGCGCCGGGGCGGTGCCGCGTCAGGCCTTGGCGTAGCCGATGGCCCGGAGCGCGCCGACGATCTCCTCAAGGATCGCCGGGTCGTCGATGGTGGCCGGGACCTTGTAATCCGTGCCGTCGGCGATCTTGACCATCACCGCGCGCAGGATCTTGCCCGAGCGCGTCTTGGGCAGGCGGTCGACGACGACGGCTTTCTTGAAGGCCGCGACGGGGCCGATCTGGTCACGGATCATGTCGACGCATTCCTTCACGATGTCGTCGTGCGGCCGGTTCACGCCCTTGGTCAGGCACACGAAGCCCACGGGGCTCTGGCCCTTGAGTTCATCGCTGACCCCGATCACGGCGCATTCGGCCACGTCCGGGTGGGCGGCGAGAACCTCCTCCATGCCGCCGGTCGACAACCGGTGGCCCGCCACGTTGATCACGTCGTCGGTGCGCGCCATGATCCACAGGTAGCCGTCCTCGTCCTTCATGCCCGCATCGCCGGTTTCGTAATAACCCGGGAAGGTGTCGAGATAGGAGTTGCGGAAGCGATCCTCGGCGTTCCAGAGCGTGGGCAGGGTGCCGGGCGGCAGGGGCAGCTTGATCGCGATCGCACCCAGTTGGCCCGCGGGCAGTTCGTGGCCGCCCTCGTCGAGGATCTGCACGTCGTAGCCCGGCATCGCCACGGTCGGGGAGCCGATCTTGACCGGCAGCGGCTCGATCCCGGCGGGGTTGCCGGCGATGGTCCAGCCCGTCTCGGTCTGCCACCAGTGGTCATAGACCGGCACGCCCATCTTGTCGGCGGCCCAGTTGATCGTGTCTGGGTCGGCGCGTTCGCCCGCGAGGTAGAGCGCGCGCAGGCAGGAGATGTCGTACTTGGCCAGTTCCTTCGCCTCGGGGTCTTCGCGCTTGATCGCGCGAAAAGCCGTGGGGGCGGTGAAGAAGCTGCGCACGTTGTGTTCGGAGATGACCCGCCAGAACGTGCCGGCGTCGGGCGTGCCGACCGGCTTGCCCTCGAAAACGATGGTCGTGTTGCCGTGCACGAGCGGCGCGTAGCAGATGTAGCTGTGCCCGACGACCCAGCCCACGTCGGAGGCGGCCCAGAACACCTCGCCAGGTTCGACGTTGTAGATGTTCTTCATCGTCCAGTTCAGCGCCACGAGGTGCCCGGCGGTGTGGCGCACCACGCCCTTGGGCGCTCCCGTCGTGCCCGAGGTATAGAGGATGTAGGCGGGATGGTTGCCCTCGACCGGGACGCACTCGGCCGGGTCCACGCCGTACTGGAAGGCGTGCCAATCGACGTCGCGCCCTTCCTCGAGCTTGGCAACTTCCTGGTCACGCTGGAAGATCACGCAGAAATCGGGCTTGTGCGCCGCCTGGTCGATGGCGCCGTCCAGAAGCGGCTTGTAATGCACGACGCGCCCCGGCTCCACGCCGCAGGAGGCCGCGATGATGGCCTTGGGTGTCGCGTCGTCGATGCGAACGGCCAGTTCATGCGCGGCGAAACCGCCGAACACGACCGAGTGGATCGCACCGAGCCGGGCACAGGCAAGCATGGCTTCGAGCGCCTCGGGCACCATCGGCATGTAGATGATGACGCGGTCGCCCTTTTCCACGCCCTTGGCGCGCAGCGCGCCGGCAAGGTTGGCGACCCGCTCCAGAAGTTCGGCATAGGTGATCTGGTGCTTGGTCCCGGTGACGGGGCTGTCATGGATGATCGCGGCCTGATCTCCGTTGCCCGCGGCGACGTGCCGGTCCACCGCGTTGTAGCAAGTGTTCAGCTTGCCGTCGCTGAACCATTCGTACATGGGCGCGTTGTCGTCGAAGAGAGCCTTGGAGGGTTTGCTGTCCCAGTCGATCGCTTCGGCCGCCTGCATCCAGAACCCTTCCGGGTCCTTCTGCCAGCTTTCGTACACGTCCTTGTATCCCATTGTATTCTCCTCCGCTCCGTTGTCAGGTTGTTACGCAACGTACGGCCCGCGCGACAAGGATGTTGGCGGTATCCGTGGCAGATTAGCGCATGAAATTTGCAGTACCTGATGGTTTTGGGCTGCAAATTTTTGCAAATGTGTTGTCGCTTCGGGGTTCCTGTCGTTAATCAGCAGTATTTTGCAAACCTGCAAACAAACATCCTGCAAACCCGTTGATTCGTGCGCCGTCATCCGTAATGGCCCACCGGGGTGCCGGCGATGGCGGCCATGTTCAGCAGGCCCCGCGCGGTGATGCCCGACGTGACAACGTGCGCGCGGTTGCCCATCCCCATCAGCACCGGCCCGACCTCGAGCCCGCCTGCCTTCATCTTGAGGATGTTGCGCACGCCGGAGGCCGCGTCGGCATTGGCGAAGATCAACACGTTCGCGGCGCCCTTCATCCGGTTGTCGGGCAGCAGCCGCGCGCGCAGGTCCGGGTCAAGCGCCGCGTCCACGTTCATCTCTCCCTCGTAACAGAAATCCCGCGGGGCCGCGTCCAGCAGGTCGAGTGCCTCGCGCAGGCGCTTGCCCGAGTCGCTGCCCTGATTGCCGAACTGGGATTGGGAGCACATCGCGATCTTGGGCTCGATCCCGAAACGCCGCACGTGCCGGGCCGCGCCGATCGCGGTTTCGGCCAGTTGCTCGGGCGTGGGGAAGATGCGGACATGCGTGTCCGCGATGAACAACGGCCCGTCCTCGAGGATCATCATGCTCAGCGCACCGTGGGCATGGTGCTCGCTGTTGCCGAGCACCTGCTGCACGTAATTCAGATGCCAGCGGAATTCGCCGAATGTTCCGCAGATGAGCGAATCGGCCTCGCCGCGGTGGACCATCACCGCCCCGATCGCGGTCGTGTTGGTGCGCATGATCGCCTTGGCCAGATCCGGGGTGACACCGCGGCGCTTCATGATCTCGTGATAGCTGGTCCAGTAGTCGCGGTAGCGGGGGTCGTTTTCCGGGTTCACGATGTTGAAATCCCGATCGGGCCGTATTTCGAGACCCAGCCTTTCGCACCGGGTGTTGATGACGTCCGGGCGCCCGATCAGGATCGGGTGCTCGGTCGTTTCCTCGAGTATGGCCTGCGCGGCGCGCAGCACGCGCTCGTCCTCGCCCTCGGCGAAGACGATGCGCCGTTCGGCCGTGGCCGCCGCCTCGAACACCGGCCGCATCAGCAGCGCGGACTTGTAGACGCTGGCGTCGAGATCGGCCTTGTAGGCGTCGAGATCGGGCAGGGGTCGGGTGGCGACGCCGCTTTCCATCGCCGCGCGGGCGACGGCGGTTGAAACGATGCCCGACAGGCGCGGGTCGAACGGCTTGGGGATCAGGTAGTCGGCGCCGAAGGTCAGTTGCTCCCCCTTGTAGATCTTCGCCGTCTCGGCGCTTGTCGTGGTGCGGGCAAGCTCGGCGATGCCCTCGACGCAGGCGATCTGCATGGCGTCGTTGATCCCGGTCGCGCCCACGTCGAGCGCGCCCCGGAAGATGAACGGGAAGCACAGCACGTTGTTCACCTGGTTCGGGAAATCGCTGCGCCCCGTCGCGATGATCGCGTCCGGGGCCACCTCGCGCGCCTCGTCGGGCATGATCTCGGGCGTCGGGTTGGCCAGCGCGAAGATGATGGGGCGGTCGCTCATTTTCTCGACATGCGCGGGCTTCAGCACGTTCGGCCCGGACAGCCCGAGAAAGAGATCCGCGCCCCCGATCACGTCGTCGAGGCTGCGCAGGTCCGATGCCTGGGCAAATGCCTCCTTCTGCGGGGTCATGTCCTCGGTGCGGCCCTTGTGGACGAGGCCGTGAATGTCGCACAGCCAGACATTCTCGCGTTTCACGCCCAGTTTCAGCAGCAGGTTCAGGCAGGCGATACCGGCCGCGCCGCCGCCGGTGCTGACGACCTTGATATCCTCGAACCGTTTGCCGCTGACATGCAGGGCGTTGGTGGCCGCGGCGCCCACCACGATGGCGGTACCGTGCTGATCGTCGTGAAAGACGGGGATGTTCATGCGCTCCCGGCACAGTTTCTCGACGATGAAACAGTCCGGCGCCTTGATGTCCTCCAGGTTGATCGCGCCGAAGGTGGGGCCGAGGGCGCAGACGATATCGGCCAGTTTCTCCGGGTCGGGCTCGTCGATCTCGAGATCGAAGCAGTCGATATTGGCGAATTTCTTGAACAGGACGGCCTTGCCCTCCATCACCGGCTTGGATGCCAGCGCGCCGATGTCGCCCAGCCCCAGCACGGCGCTGCCATTGCTGACGACGGCGACAAGGTTGC
Source organism: Roseovarius halophilus (ex Wu et al. 2025) (assembly GCF_047086965.1). Classification (NCBI taxonomy): domain Bacteria; kingdom Pseudomonadati; phylum Pseudomonadota; class Alphaproteobacteria; order Rhodobacterales; family Roseobacteraceae; genus Roseovarius; species Roseovarius halophilus (ex Wu et al. 2025). Next base: position 14,750 of record NZ_JBKOTX010000048.1, read on the forward strand.
CCCGCGCGGTATACAGGCTGGCATTCCTTTCGTCGGCCTTGATTTCAAGGCACGCCTCGGCAACGCCGGGCGAATAGGCGCGGCTCAGGTCGCGGCCGTTGGCCAGTGGCTTGGTGGCGCGGATTTCCAGTTTACCGGGGCGCGGTTCCGCGTGATATTTCAATGCCGCCTGTCGCAGGGTTTCCTTCTGGCCATCCATTTTCGCCGTCCCTCCCCGAATGCCGTTTTCTGATTTGGCATCTCAACGGTTCTTGCCGGCCTGTTGGCGCGCCGGCCCTCGATGCGTGCCGGCAGCTTGCATATTGTGACGCGCGCGCGCAATCTTCAAATGTCCGGGATGCCGGACCGGGGCGAGGCCCGGCAGGATGCTGCAGTGACGCCGAACAAAGATGAGGAAGGACCGCGTCGATGACTTTGCTCGATCATGCCCGCGCGGTGCGTGAAAACGCCCACGCGCCCTATTCGGGGTTCCGGGTGGGGGCGGCCGTGAAATCCGCCTCGGGGCGCGTCTACATCGGCTGCAACGTCGAGAACGCGTCCTATCCCGAGGGATCGTGCGCCGAAACCGGCGCGATCGCCGCGATGGTCGCGGCGGGGGAGGTAACGCTGGTCGAGGTTGCCATCGTTGCCGACAGTGACCACCCGATCACGCCCTGCGGCGGATGCCGGCAGCGCCTTGCCGAGTTCGGCCGCGGTGACACGCGGGTCATCATGGCCACGCTCGACGGCGTTCAGCGTGAAAGCACGCTGGCCTGCCTGCTGCCCGGGGCCTTTGCAAGGCATGACCTTTCCCGCGGCTGAGGCGCCCGGCACGGCGGCTTTTACAGATTGCCGCGCGGGCCGCTTTCTGAAATGACAGTCCACGCCCGGAATGACCGCTAGGGGACAGACATGGACCAGCACCTCACCATCGTGAAGCACCCGCTTGTTCAGCACAAGCTGACGATCATGCGCGAACAGCACACCTCCACGGCTGTTTTCCGCCAGCTCCTGCGCGAGATCAGCCAGCTTCTGGCATACGAGGTCACGCATGAACTGCCGATGACGACCAAGCGGATCGAAACCCCGCTTCAGGAAACGGAGTCGCCCACGCTTGCCGGGCGCAAGCTGGCGCTCATTTCCATCCTGCGCGCGGGTAACGGCCTGCTCGATGGCATGCTTGAACTGATCCCCTCGGCGCGCGTCGGGTTTGTCGGCCTGTACCGTGATGAAGAGACGCTGCGCCCGGTCAAGTACTACTACAAGGTGCCCGAGCTTCTGGGTGAGCGGCTTGTGATCGTGGTCGATCCGATGCTGGCCACGGGCAATTCGTCCGCCGCCGCGGTGGACATGCTCAAGGAATCCGGCGCGCGCGACATCCGGTTCCTGTGTCTGCTGGCCGCCCCGGAGGGTGTCGCCCGCATGAAGGAGGCGCATCCGGACGTGCCGGTCGTGACGGCGGCACTTGACGAGCGCCTCAATGAATTCGGCTACATTCTGCCGGGACTAGGGGATGCGGGTGACCGCATGTACGGCACAAAATAAGCCATAGAGTGTTTACTCAGGTTGGCAAATAAGGCACGATAGCCCCAATTGTCTTGGGGGAAAAATGAGAGTTACGAAAGCTCTGGCGGCAGCTGCCATCGCCGCGTCTTTCGGTATCGGGCCCGGTCAGGCGCAATCGTCTGACAGCGGTGCCGTGCCGGCCGAATTTCCACCGTCATCCTATACCGGACGGCAATACGTCGACAGCCAAGGGTGCGTGTTCGTCCGGGCAGGCGTGGACGGGAACGTGTCCTGGGTGCCGCGCATGACGCGCGACCGGCAGTTGATATGCGGGTTCAAGCCCAGCCTGCCCGGTATCGCCCAGCCCGAGGAAACCCGAACGGCAACCGCGCAGCCGACCGCCGCGCCCGAGGAGACGCAGCAGGCACCAGAGGCCACGCCGAACGTCGTGCGCCGCGCCCCGGAAGCCGAAACGGCATCCGGGGCCGATCAGGTCAAGGTCGTGCGACGCGCGCCGGACGCCAAGGAACAGGCAACGCCCGAGGAACCGGCCATGCCGCCGGCCGAGAAGATCGTCGAAAAGAGCACGCCGAGCGAACCGCCGGCCGACAGGCGGCGCGTCGCCTGCGAGGGAGGCAGTGACATTTCGCGCGAGTATCTCAGGGCCGGTGCCGGGGTGACGGTCCGCTGTGGCCCGCAGGAGACGCCGCACGTGTCCTCGAGCGAGGCGCGCGATGGTCGACCGGTGCCGGTCCTGTCACGGGCGCCCGAGGCGAAACCCGCGCGCAAGGTGGTCCGGGTCGTGCGCCCCAAGGCGCAGCCGGCGCCGGCGCGCAGCGGGGCCAAGACGCGGGCCGCGCCGCGTGCGGTCCAGAACCGGCAGGTGCGGGGACATTCGGGAATCCGGGTGCCGGACGGGTACAAGCCTGTATAGGAGGATGACAGGCTGAACCCGCGCCGGGGGCAGCAGACAGCGCGGGGCAAGGCGAGCATGGAGCTCGTCTGGTCCAAGACGGTGCCGCGTCACCTGATCGAGCGCGAGACGGGCCGCGATGTCAGCTACAAGTATCCCGGCCTGCAATACCCCTATACCAGTTTCGATGACCAACGCAGCGCCGGTGTCACGGTCGCGACGCGGGGCCGCGTCGTGCCGGACCCGGTGCGCGAGGAGCGCGGTCGCACGATCTCGGGCAAGATCGAGGATCGTCAGGGCGCCCTCGTGCAGCGGGTATCGGACGGGGCGCGCGAGTCCCGTAGGACGACGGTTTCGACACGGTCGGCGTCGGGCGCCGCGGACAGCGCCCCGGCGCGCCAGCAGACGAAACCGCGCGCGTCGCGTGGCGGGCACCGCTACGTGCAGGCCGGCGTGTTCGGCGTGCCGACGAACGCGAAACGCGCGGCACGGCGCCTGGCCGATGCAGGGCTGCCCGCGCGGATGGGCCGGATGACGCGCGGCGGCAAGACCTACACGCTGGTTCTGGCGGGGCCGTTCGATGACCGGTCGGCGCTGCATGCTGCGCTGGCCAAGACACGCCGGGCCGGCTTCTCGGACGCGTACCTGCGGAAATAGGTGGTGACGGGCGGTGCCCGTCACCGGGGATGCGTTGCCCGACCGCGCCGGGCCATCGCGGTATTCGGTGGGTGTCCGGCGCGTGGCGGCGTGCAGGTCAGACGCCCATGCACCAGCGCATCACGGCCTTCTGGGCGTGCAACCGGTTCTCGGCCTCGTCCCAGATGACCGATTGCGGGCCGTCCATGACAGCGCTCGTCACTTCCTCCTCGCGATGCGCGGGCAGGCAATGCATGAAAAGCGCATCCGGTCTGGCGTGCGCCATGAGGTCCTCGTTCACCTGGTAGGGGCGCAGCATGTTGTGGCGCCGTTCCTTGGTGGACTGGCTGTCATGCATGCTGACCCATGTGTCGGTGACGACGAGGTCGGCGTTCTCCACGGCCCTGGCGGGGTCACGCTCGATCCGGACATTGCAGCCGGCATCCCGGGCGAGGCCGACGAACTCGGCCTCCGGATCGAGTTGTGCCGGACCGGTGAAGGTGAAATCGAAACCGAATCGCGCCGCGGCGTGCAGTAACGAGGCGCACACGTTGTTGCCGTCACCCGACCAGACGACCTTGCGGCCGGCGATCGGGCCGCGATGTTCCTCGTAGGTCAGGACGTCCGCCATGATCTGGCAAGGGTGCGTGCGGTCGGTCAGGCCGTTGATGACGGGCACGTCCGAGAATTCCGCCATTTCGTAAAGCACGGATTCGTCGAAGGTGCGGATCATGATCAGGTCGACATAGCGGCTCAGGACGCGCGCGGTGTCCGCGATCGTCTCGCCGTGGCCAAGCTGCATTTCCGCGCCGGACAGCAGCATCGTCTGCCCGCCCATCTGGCGAACGCCCACGTCGAAGGAAACGCGTGTCCGTGTCGACGGTTTCTCGAAGATCAGCGCGACCATCCGGCCCTGAAGCGGCTGTTCGTCGTCGGGCGTGCCGCGCGGCCGCCCGGCCCGCGCCGTTTTCATCGCCTTGGCGGACTCGATGATCGACCGCAGGTCCGGTTGCTCGGTTTTGTGGATGTCAAGGAAATGGTTCATCTTGTTTACTTTCTGCAAATGGCGGCGCGGCGCGCCGGCGCGCCGCCGGCGTCTCAGGCCGTGGCGGCCGTGTGCTGTTCAAGCTCCGTCGCGGCGGCCGAGAGGCGTTCGAGCGCCTCGTCGATCTCGTCATCCGAAATATTGAGCGGCGGCAGCAGCCGGAGGACATTATCGGCCGCCGGCACCGTCGTCAGAAGGGCATCATACCCGGCCTTGACCACGTCGGTGTTCGTCACCCGGCATTTCAGCCCCAGCATGAGGCCCGCGCCGCGCACGGACTCGAAAATCAGCGGATGACTGTCGACCAGCCCTTCGAGTTTCTGGCGGAAAAGCCCGGACTTGCGCGCGACCTCGGCAAGAAACGCGGGGTCCGCGACGATGTCCATCACCCGCGACCCGACCGCGCAGGCCAGAGGGTTGCCGCCGTAGGTGGAGCCATGGGTCCCCGCCGTCATGCCGCTGGCCGCGGCCTCCGTCGCCAGCACGGCCCCCAGAGGGAACCCGCCGCCGATGCCCTTGGCGACCATCATGATATCCGGCGTGATGCCGGCCCATTCATGGGCGAAAAGGCGCCCCGTCCGGCCCATGCCGCACTGCACCTCGTCGAGGATCAGCAGGATGCCACGATCATCGCAAAGGTCGCGAAGCCCTTTCAGGCACTGGTCGGGCAGGGGGCGGATGCCGCCTTCGCCTTGCACGGGCTCGATGAGGATAGCGGCCGTTTTGTTGGTCACCGCCGCATGCAGGCCGTCGTGATCGCCCCAGGCCACGTGGCGGAAACCGGGCAGTTGCGGGCCGAACCCCTTGGTCATCTTCTCGGAGCCGGCGGCGGCGATGGCCGCGTGGGACCGGCCGTGAAATGACCCGTCGAAGGCGATGATGTCGGTCCGCTCGGGGTCGCCCAGATCATGAAAATGCTTGCGGGCCATCTTGATGGCCAGTTCGCACGACTCGCTTCCCGAGTTGGTGAAGAACACCGTGTCGGCAAAGGTCGCGTCGACCAGCTTGTCGGCCAGTACCTGCTGTTGCGGCACCTGATAAAGGTTCGACGTATGCCACAGCCTGCCGGCCTGGTCGGTCAGGGCCTCGACAAGGTCGGGATGCGCATGACCGAGCGCGTTGACCGCGATGCCGGCGCCGAGATCCAGGAATCGGCGCCCATCGGCCTCGATCAGCCAGCTTCCGTCACCTTTCACGAAGGTGAGGGGCGCGCGATTGTAGGTCGGCAAGACAGACGGGATCATGGCACGTATCCTTTTCAGTAAACCCCGTGAGTGCCGGAACACCGGGGGCAAGTCAATATTTTGAGGGAGGGAGCGGGGCCCGGGCGCCGCCGACGAGCATGGTGAGTCAGACGCGGGTGCGTCGGCGTCGATCCGTGGATTTGATGCCCTTGATGCTCATGCCGGGTTGTTAGCCGTTCACGCGGCTTTCCGGAAGCGGAAATTTCCCGGCGCCGTCTTGCCGGGGTCTTGTGCGACATGCGCGCTCAACCGCCGCAAATGCCTTGAAGGCGCAGCCAGTCGCCGTCCGCGAGGACGGGTTCGGGAGGGCGGGCCGCGTGCGGGTCGGCCTCGATCAGGCCGAGCGTCGTTTCGCCCGAGATGTCGCGGGCATAGGCATACGGCGTGGCGCGCACCCGCCATTTCTCGAAACCGCGCAACAGCGTCGCGTCGTCGAGCGCGGGGCGCGGCGCCGTCAGCACGTGTTCGGCATAGGCGCGCAGCGTTTCGGTGGCCACGTTGCCGGTTGCCAGCAAGCGCAAGCTGGCGAGGATCCCGCCGTGTTGCAGGAGCCTGTCCAGCGGGTCGTGCCGACGCGCGCGCAACTGCTCGGCGATGATGTAACCGGCGACGATATCCGGGGTTTCGTGGTCCTCGACCAGCTTGCGGTTCAGCAGGATCGTGCCGCCGAGCAGGTGGGTCGAATCCTGCACGCCCCCGCGAACGATGCGCAATTCCATCGGCCCCGTGGCCGGTTGCAGGCGCGCCGCGAGGCGCTGCAGGGCGTTCATGCCTTCGCTGTCGCGGCACGGGGGGCCGGTCATGTCCTGCATTTCCGAAAGCAACGCCTGCCCGATCTCGGCGCGTTTCACCTCCGGGACGACCTCGACGGCGTGCCGCCGGGTCGCCTCGGGCAGCCAGATTGCCCCCAGCAGGATGACAGCCCCGACGGACAGGACAAGCGCCAGCAGGCGCAACCGGCCGGGATGCGGCCGCTGCCGCGCGATGGCGCCGAGCAGTCGTTCCATCGCGGCGATGAATTCGTGTTCCGTCTCCGGCAGTTCCAGCGTTTCGCCCGTATCGCCGTCGGGATGATAGATGGCGGGCATCTTGCCGGGGTTCGCGCGGGTGACGGCGGGCAGTGACCAATGGGTCAGCGCACGATCCCGCATGTCGCTTATCGTCAGCGTGGCATCCCCGATGGAGACGATCACGTCGATGCGCTGCGCGTCTTCCGAGGGGCGCCAGAGGGCGGATGCCTCGAGCCGCTCGTATTCGTTGAGTGCGGTCATGCGGTTGGGCCTGCTCTGCCTCTTCCCGCCAGCTATAGCACGCGGGCCTGACGCCCGGCAATCTGCCGAAGCCCGGCCATGCAAGCGCGCCGCCGGTCAGAGCGCCCTTGCGATGTTGCGCAGTTCGAACTTCTGGATCTTGCCGGTCGAGGTCTTGGGCAGTTCCCGGAATATCACCTTCTTGGGGGTTTTGAAGCCGGCGAGGTTTTCCCGCGCGAAGGCGAGGAGTTCATCCTCGGTCGCGCTCACGCCGTCCTTCAACTCGACGAATGCGCAGGGCGTTTCGCCCCATTGCGTGTCCGGCCGGGCGACGACCGCGCAGAGCAGGACGGCGGGATGGCGCATCAGCACGCCTTCGACCTCGACGGAACTGATGTTCTCGCCCCCAGAAATGATGATGTCCTTCGCCCGGTCGGCGATCCGCAGGTAGCCGTCGGGATGCTGGATGGCGATGTCGCCCGAATGGAAATACCCGCCCCGGAACGCTTCCCGCGTGGCCTGCGGGTTCTTGAGGTACCCCTTCATAACCGTGTTGCCGCGGATCATGATCTCGCCCTGCGCGGTCTCGTCCATCGGGATTTGCGTCATACTTTCGGGGTCCATCGCGGTGATGTGCTCGGCCATGGGCATGGCGACACCCGTCCGGGCCTTGATGGCGTACCGGTCGTCATCGTCGAGCGTGTTCCAGCGGTCATGCCAGATGCATTCGGTCACGTGCCCGTATGTCTCGGTCAGGCCGTAGACCTGCGTGACCTTGAAGCCCAGGGGCTCGATCGCCCGCAGCGTGGCGGCAGGGGGCGGGGCGCCCGCGGTGAAGACATCGACAACATGGTCGAACGCGCGCCGCTCTTGAGGTTTGGCGTTGACGATCATGTTGAGGACGATCGGCGCGGCCCCGAAATGTGTCACGCCCTCGTCCGCTATGGAGTCGTAGATGGCACGCGCGCTGACATCGCGGCAACAGACGACCGTGCCGCCCAGCATCGGCATCATCCACGTGTGGTTCCAGTTGTTGCAGTGGAAAAGCGGCACGATCGTGAGGTAGCGCGCGCCGCGCGGCATGGGCCAGCTGACGGCCGTGCCCATTGTCGTGAGGTAGGCGCCACGGTGGTTATAGACGACGCCCTTCGGCCGGCCGGTCGTCCCGGAGGTGTAGTTGAGCGCGAGGCTTTCCCATTCGTCCTCGGGCATGATCCACTCGAAACCGGGATCGCCCGACGCCAGCAACGCCTCGTACTCGGTGTAGTGGCCGTGGGCGTGGACACCGGCCTGATCATCGGCAACCTCGATGACGGTCGGCGCCGGGCCGTCCAGCATCTCGATGGCCTGCGCCGCCATTGGCAGGAACTGTGGATCGACCAGCAGAACCTTGGCCTCGCCGTGGCCGAGGATGTAGGCCACGGTATCGGCATCGAGCCGGGTGTTGATCGCGTTCAACACCGCGCCGCAGGCGGGGATCCCGAAATGCGCCTCGGCATGGGCGGGAATGTTGGGCAGCAACGTGGCCACCACGTCGCCGGGCGTCACGCCGAGCGCCGCCAGCCCCGAGGCGAGGCGCGTGCAGCGGTCGTGGTATTCGCGATACGTCGTGCGGAAGCCGCCGTAAACGACGGCGTCATGATCGGGATAAATCTGCGCCGCGCGCCGCAGGTGGGACAATGGCGTCAGCGGTACGAAATTGGCGTCGCTTCTTTCAAGCCCGGTTTCATCCCTCATCCAACCCATCGCTCTCTCCCCGAAAATCAAGTGCCGCGTGCAAAGAGCATATTGACTTTGGTTTGCCGGTCAAACCCGTATGTTGCCCCGAAAACGGGGCGCCGCGCGCGCGGCTTGCCGCGGCGGATACCGGCGGATAGCCTGCGCGCCATGATCATTTCCCGCGGCCGCAATTACATCTTCGTTCACGTGCCCAAGACAGGCGGAACGTCGATGGCGCTGGCGTTGGAAAGCCGGGCCATGAAGGATGACATCCTGATCGGGGACACGCCCAAGGCAAAACGCCGCCGGCGGCGCCTGCAGGGGGTAAAGACGCGTGGGCGCCTGTGGAAACACGCCACGCTGGCCGATATCGACGGCCTTGTGCCCCCCGCGCTGATCGAGCAGGCCTTTGTTTTCACGCTGGTCCGCAACCCGTGGGACAGGATCGTGAGCTATTATCACTGGCTGCGGTGCCAGAGTTTCCAGCACCCCGCGGTGGCGCTGGCCAAACGTCACGGCTTTTCGGGCTTCCTGAACGCGCCCGAGACACGCGCGTCGCTGGCAGCGGCGCCCTATGAGCGATACGTTCAGGACGCCCGCGGCAGGGAGCATTGCAGCCTTTTCATCCGGCTCGAAAACCTTGGGCAGGATGCCGCCCCGTTATGGGACCATCTCGGTTTCGACCTGCCCGTGCCGCACGTGAACAGGTCGGATCGGCATGCGCATTACCGCGATCATTACAACGACGTGGACGCGGCCGTCGTGGCGGATATCTGCGGCCGGGATATCGCGCGTTTCGGCTACGAATTTTGAGCACAGCGCGGGCGCGGGCTTTCATCGAGCGCCGGGTTGGGGCAGGTATGGCACCATGACACCACGCGATCTTGTCCTGACGCCGACCGGCCTGCGGCACCGGGGCCGCCAGTTTCCATGTACCGTGGGACGCGGCGGCATATCCGCCCTGAAACGGGAAGGGGACGGCGCGACGCCGGTGGGTGCCCACAGGATCGTGGGTATTCAATACCGCCCCGACAGGCTGGCCCGCCCGTCAAGCTGGGCGGTGCCGACCCGGCCCGGCGATTGCTGGTCGGACGCGCCGGACCAGCCCGATTACAACACGCTCGTCCGGGCGCCCTACGGGTTCAGTTGTGAAACGATGCGCCGCCCCGATCCACTGTACGACCTCGTGATCGTGACGGACTGGAACTGGCCCCGCGCCGAGCCATGGCTGGGATCCTGCATCTTCTTGCATCAATGGCGGCGCCCGGGCTATCCGACGGCCGGCTGTATCGGCCTGCGGCGCGACCATCTGCTGCGTATCGCCGGGGCGCTTGCCCCCGGTGACCGGTTGATCGTACCGCGTGCGCTTGCCCTTGATAGCGCGGCGCGCGATGCCTGAGCGGTTCAGCCGTAGTCGCGTTCGCCGAAGACCGCGCTGCCGACCCGGACATGCGTCGCGCCATGCGCGATCGCCTGGTCGAAATCACCGCTCATGCCCATCGAGAGGCCTTGCAGACCGTTGCGCGCGGCGATCTTGGCCAGCAGCGCGAAATGCAGGCTTGGCGTTTCCTCGACCGGCGGAATGCACATGAGGCCGGCCAGCGGCAGGTCGAGCGTGCGACATTCCTCGATGAAACCGTCAGCCTCGGCGGGCAGGATCCCCGCTTTCTGCGGCTCCTCGCCCGTGTTGACTTGGACGAACAGATCGGGGCAGTGGCCTTCCTCCTGCGCGATGCGCGCGATCGCGCGCGCCAGTTTCGGCCGGTCCACCGAGTGGATCGCCTGAAAAAGCCCGAAAGCCTGCCGGACCTTGTTGCTTTGCAGCGGGCCGACGAGGTGCAGGTCGATCTCGCCGCATTCCTCGCGGAAAGCGGGCCATTTGCCCGCCGCCTCCTGTACTCGGTTCTCGCCGAAGCACCGGTGACCCTGCCGCAGGACGGCCCTGACCCGGTCCTCGGGTTGCACCTTCGAGATGGCGACGAGTTTCACGCTGCCGCCGGGCCTGCCGGCGGCGTCCTCGGCCCGGGCGATACGTTCCTTTATGTCGGCAAGACCCACGGAGCAAAATCCTTATGTCGGAAGTACTTGGATGGTTGTGCCACAGAAACGTGAACGACGGCAATCCCCCGATTGCGCCGCCGCTGTCCACGTCCGCGACGCCACGAGGGCGCGATGGATGCCTGCGGACCCGCCACGTTAATTCCTTGCCCCTTTCATCTGGCTTAGATAGTAGGGAGCGTGAAACTAGGACGGGCCGTACCATGAAGCAATTGCGTTTCAAAACCATCGGGTGTGCACTCGCATCATTGGTCGTTCTCGCGGGATGCGGCGGTTTTCGGAATACGCAGCTTGATCCCGATGCTTACACGGTCGATTCGGGGCGCGAGGCGCAGTCGAGGGTCACAAGCGGCACGTCCCTGCTGGACATCTTCGACAGCGGCGGGTCGTCAGACGTCAAAGTCAACCGCTTCATCTGGACCGCCACGCTCGACGTGCTCGATTTCCTGCCGGTCGAAGCGGCGGATCCGTTCACGGGGGTGATTTCGACCGGTTACGGCCGTCCGCCGGGCGGTGGCAGCGCGTATCGCGCGACCGTCCTCGTCAGCGACCCCGCGCTTGACGCCCGGTCACTGAATGTCGCGCTGCAAACGCGCAGTGGTCCCGTCAGCGCCGAAACGCAACGCGCCGTGGAGGATGCGATCCTTGCCCGGGCACGGCAGTTGCGCATCAGGGCCGAAAATTTCTGAGCTGCTGACAGCGCCTGTCATCGCACCCGCGTAAGCGCGTGCGCGCGCGCGCTTTTGTCTGTCAAATGGTCGGGCGCTTGCGTAGCTGCGTCGGCGTGGCGTCGAACTGTTGTTTCACGGCGCGCGCGAGCGCCGCTTGAGAATCGTAGCCGCACCGGACCGAGATCTCGGCCATGCTGAGGCTGCTTTCCTGCAACAGTTTCCGCGCCGCGCTAAGCCGAAGGTGACGGTAGAGCCTGCCCGGCGACATGCCCACGACCGCCCGGCAGCGCCGGTCGAGCGTGCGGGGCTGGCAGGACACGCGCGACGATATCTCGGCAAGCGTCAGGGGTTTTTCGAGATTGTCGCGCATCAGCTTGATGCTTGTCCGCACCAGCGGGTCGGTTATGCCGCGCGGGGCCTCGCCGGGGTCGCGCACGGTACCGCCGCTTATGAACAAGGCCTCGACATCCAGCCGCGCTGCGATGCCCGCGTGATCGTTCACGAGACCGAGGCTGAGGTCGAGGGCCGCCATCGCCCCGGCGCAGGTGATGATCGAACCGTCCTTGATCACGTGCGCTTTCTCCAAATGCACGGTCAGGAAACGTTCGGAAAACGCGCCGAGGATATCCCAGTGCAGCGTCGCGCGGCGCCCGTCCAGCAGGCCCGCCGCGGCCAGAAGCCACGGCGCGGTATCCAGACCGACCAGTGTGCACGCCACGTGCGGCAACCGTCGCAGCGCGTTGCGCGTTGCGCCCGCGTCGTGGCTTTCGTGCCCGTAACTTGCCAGCACAAAAAGATAATCACAGTGCGAAAGGCTGCTCAGCGGTCCGTGCGGCATGATCTGCATGGCGCTTGACGACAGAACGCCCGCCCCGGTCATCGTGAAGAACCGCCATTCGAAGGCGTCGCGTCCCGTCAGCGTGTTGGTGGCCCGCAACGGCTCCACACAGTTCGCAAGACACAGGTTCGAGAACCCGTCGAACAGCAGGAACGCGATATTGATCGTCTGGCCGGTCGTTTTTGTCCAGTCGTGCATAATAATTGTCCAGTACCGCAAAATGAGGGGCCATGTCAGCCGTGTAGCCTGTGATCCGAAAGCGAAGGAGACACAGATGCCGCTAGCCATGAACCGCGAGGTTTTCATCACCTGTGCCGTCACCGGCTCCGGCGGGACCCATGACCGGAGCCCGCATGTGCCGCGCAGCCCGCAGCAGATCGCGGACAGCGCCATCGCCGCGGCCAAGGCCGGCGCGGCCATCGTGCATTGTCACGTGCGCGACCCCGAAACCGGGGCGCCATCGCGGGACATCCACCTGTTCCGCGAGGTTACGGAGCGGATCAGAGAAAGCGCGACCGACGTTGTCCTGAACCTGACGGCGGGCATGGGCGGGGACATCACCTTCGGTGGCGTGGAAAGGCCCCTCCCGGTGGCGGAAGAGGGTACGGACATGGCCGGGGCGAGCGAGCGCGTGGCGCACGTGGCCGAATGCCTGCCCGAGATTTGCACGCTGGACTGCGGCACGATGAACTTCGCCGAGGCCGATTACGTGATGACGAACACGCCCGGCATGTTGCAGGCCATGGGCCGGATGATGACCGAGCTGGGTGTCAAACCCGAGATCGAGGCCTTCGACACGGGCCATTTGTGGTACGCGAAACAGCTGGTTGACGATGGCATACTGGCGCCCGACGCGTTGGTACAGCTTTGCATGGGCGTGCCGTGGGGGTCGCCGGACGATCTCAATACCTTCATGGCGATGGTCAACAACATTCCCCGCGACTGGGCGTTCAGCGCCTTCGCGCTCGGGCGCAACCAGATGCCGTACGTGGCGGCGTCGGTTCTGGCCGGGGGAAACGTGCGCGTCGGGCTGGAGGACAACCTGATGCTCGACAAGGGGGTTCTGGCCGAGAACTGGCAGCTTGTGGCGCGCGCGGTCGGCATCGTCGAGAACCTCGGCGCGCGGGTGATCGGCCCCGCCGAGGTGCGCGACAAGCTGAACCTGACCAAGCGGAAACCGGCCTGAGAGCGACAGCCGGTGCCGTCTCGGCGTCTTGACGGGGCAGCGCCCCTCGAAACGGGCGGGGCCGGAGAGTCCCAAGACAATTCGAAACGCGGGAGAGGATCGGGACATGAAAGATACGGCGGCCATTGTCGGCGGCGGCGTGATCGGCGGGGGCTGGGCGGCACGGTACCTGTTGAACGGATGGGACGTGCGGGTTTTCGACCCGGACCCGGCGGCGGCGCGCAAGCTCGGGGAGGTGCTGGAAAATGCCCGCCGGGCGCTGCCGATGCTCTATGATTGCGCGATGCCGCGGGAAGGCCGCCTGACGTTCCACGACAGCCTGTCGGCCGCCGTGGACGGCGCGGCGTGGATACAGGAAAGCGTGCCCGAACGGCTGGCGCTCAAGCGCGAGATATACCGCGACATTCAGCAGGCCTGCGGCCCCGACGCGATCATCGGCTCGTCCACGAGCGGGTTCAAACCCTCCGAGCTTCAGCAGGGCGCGCGCCGGCCGGAGCAGATCATCGTCGCCCATCCCTTCAACCCGGTCTACCTCATGCCCCTGGTCGAGGTCGTGGGCAGCGACAGCAACCCGACCGGCTTCATCGACCGTGCGCGCGGCATGCTGCGTGATCTGGGGCTCTATCCCCTGCATGTCCGCAAGGAGATCGAGGCGCATGTCGCCGACCGCTTCCTCGAGGCGGTGTGGCGCGAGGCGCTCTGGCTCATCAAGGACGGCATCGCGACCACCGAGGAAATAGACAACGCCATCCGCTACGGCTTCGGTCTGAGGTGGGGGCAGATGGGCCTGTTCGAAACCTATCGCATCGCCGGGGGCGAGGCCGGCATGAAGCATTTCATCAACCAGTTCGGCCCCGCCCTGCAATGGCCCTGGACCAAGCTGATGGACGTGCCGGACCTGACCGATGAGCTCGCCGGCCGGATCGCCGCACAGTCCGACGCCCAATCCGGGCACCTGAGCATCCGGGAACTGGAGCGCAAGCGGGACGGCAATATCGTCGCGATGATTCGCGCGCTCAAGCAGCAGGGCAACGCTGCCGGGCGGATCGTTCTGGACCACCAGAAGACCCTGCAGGCATCCCCGCGCCGGGACGCCCCGCTCGTCACGCAGGACCGGGTCGTGCCCGTGGACTGGACCGACATGAACGGCCACATGAACGAGGGGCGCTACGGCCAGATCTTCAGCGACGCCGCCGAGGCGGTCATGGCGCTTGTCGGCGTCGATGACGGTTACGTGGCGCGCGGCATGAGCTATTTCACGGTCGAGACCACGGTGAAATACCTGGCCGAGACCCATGCCGGCGAACATGTCCGGGTGCATAGCCGCGTCACCGAGGGCCGCGGCAAGAAACTGCGCTGTTTCCACGAAATGATCCGCGTGAGCGACGGCATGGTGATGGCGACCTGCGACCAGTTGATGCTGCATGTGAGCCTCGAGACGCGCCGCACGTGCGACCCGCCCGATGAGGTGGCCGGGAAGGTCGCGGACCTGGCGGCCCTGCACGGGGGGCTGACATGAATTTCGGACCGAGCGACGAGCAGGAGATGATCGTCTCGACGGTGCGCCGCTTCGTCGAGAACGAGATCTATCCCCACGAGCCGCAGGTCGAGCGCACCGGGCAGGTGCCCGCGGAGCTCGCACGCGAAATCCGGCGCAAGACCCTCGAGCTCGGCTTCTATGCCTGCAACTTCCCCGAAGAGGTTGGCTGCGCCGGCCTTTCCCATCTCGATTTCGCCCTTGTCGAGCGCGAGCTGGGGCGCGGGTCGATGGCGCTCACGCATTTTTTCGGCCGGCCGCAGAACATCCTGATGGCCTGCGCGGGCGAACAGCGCGAGCGTTACCTGCTGCCCGCCGTGCGCGGCGAAAAGATGGACGCGCTGGCCATGACCGAACCCGATGCCGGCTCGGACGTGCGCGGCATGAAATGCACGGCGCGCCGCGATGGCGGCGACTGGGTGATCAACGGGACCAAGCATTTCATCTCGGGCGCCGAGCACGCGGATTTCGTGATCGTTTTCGTGGCCACGGGCGAGGATGACACTCCCAAGGGCCCGAAGAAACGGATCACCACCTTCCTCGTGGATCGCGGCACCCCCGGCTTCGAGATCCGCGAGGGCTACCGCTCCGTCAGTCATCGCGGCTACGCGAACATGGTGCTGGACTTCGACGAGTGCCGCCTGTCCGACGCGCAGGTGCTGGGCGAGGTCGATGGCGGCTTCGCCGTCATGAACGAATGGCTCTACGCGACGCGCATCACCGTCGCCGCGATGAGCGTGGGGCGCGCCCGGCGCTGCTTCGACCTCGCGCTGGCCCACGCGGCCACGCGCGAACAGTTCGGCCAGCCCATCGGCAAATTCCAGGGTGTCAGTTTCCAGGTCGCCGACATGGTGACCGAGATCGACGCGGCCGACTGGCTGACGCTCGCCGCGGCCTGGCGGCTCGATCAGGGCCTGCCCGCCAATCGCGAGATCGCGAGCGCCAAGCTTCACGCCACCGAGATGCTGGCCCGCGTCACCGATTCCACGTTGCAGATCCACGGGGGCATGGGGCTGATGGACGATCTGCCGGTCGAACGCTTCTGGCGCGATGCGCGCGTCGAACGCATCTGGGATGGCACGTCCGAGATCCAGCGCCACATCATCGGCCGCGAACTCCTGCGGCCCCTCGGCGCGTAGCCGCCCGCATGGCCGGGGCGCCGATTTCCATGGCCGGCACGCGCACGGCGCCGGCCCGCGATGACGCCGCGGGTTTCTTCTCGGGTGAAATACCCCGGGGTGAATTGGCCGAAGGCCAAGAGGGGCGGCGCCCCTCGACGCGGCGGGCCGTAACGCGACCACCGGAGATGCGATGACGCACGATCTTTCCCGCCTCCTGCGTCCCCGCGCCATCGCCGTCGTCGGTGGCGGCACGTGGTGCGCCAATGTCATCGACCGGTGCCGCGACGCCGGGTTTGACGGCCCCGTCCATCCCGTGCATCCCGCTCGGGCCGAGGTCGCGGGCCTGCCCGCCTTCCCGGCGCCCGAAGCCCTGCCCGAGGTTCCCGACGCCGTCTTCATCGGGGTCAACCGCGAGGCGACCGTCGACACGGTGCGGCGGCTTGCGGCGATGGGGGCCGGCGGGGCGGTCTGTTTCGCCAGCGGCTTCGAGGAGGCCCGGGCCGAGGCGGGCGACGGGGCGCGGTTGCAGGCGGCGCTTCTGGAGGCGGCGGGCACCATGCCGATCATCGGGCCGAACTGTTACGGTGTCATCAATTATCTCGATGGTGTTCCCCTGTGGCCGGACCAGCATGGCGGCGCGCGTGTCGCCAGCGGCGTGGCCGTGCTGACGCAGAGTTCCAACATGGCGATCACCCTGACGATGCAGGCGCGCGGGGTGCCGCTGGCCTATGTCGTCACGGCGGGCAACCAGGCGCAGCTCGGGCTGTCCGGGATCGGCCGGGCGCTGCTGGAGGACACACGGGTGAGCGCGCTCGGGCTGCACGTCGAAGGGGTCGGCGACCTGCGGGCCTTCGAGGCACTCGCGGCGCGGGCGCGCGAGCTCGGCAAACCCGTCGTGGTGCTGAAGGCCGGGGACTCCGAGCAGGCGCGCGCGGCGGCGGTGTCGCATACCGCGTCGGTCGCGGGTACTGGCGCGGGGGCGCGCGCCCTGTTCGACCGTCTGGGCATCGCGCGGGTGGATAGCCTGCCCGCCTTGCTGGAGGCGCTGAAGGTGTTGCACCTCGCCGGGCCGCTGGCATCGGGCCGCATCGCGTCGATGTCGTGTTCCGGCGGCGAGGCGAGCCTGGTGGCCGATGCCGTCCTGCGGCGGAACCTTGTCCTGCCACCGCTGGACACGGGTCAGCGCGCCGCGCTTCGCGCCGCGCTCGGGCCGATGGTGGCGTTGGCCAATCCGCTTGATTACCACACCTTCGTGTGGGGCGATGTCGAGGCGATGGCGCGGACCTTCGCCGCGATGCTGTCGGGCGATGTGAGCCTGGGTTGCGTGATCGCCGATTTTCCCCGCGTCGATCGGTGTGATCCTGCCGACTGGGACTGCGTCATCACGGCGGGCGCGCGCGCCGCCGCGGAGGCGGGAAAGCCGCTGGCGGTGGTCGCAACCCTGCCCGAGACGATGCCGGAATGGCTGGCGCACCGGATCATCGCGGCGGGGCTTGTACCCCTCGCGGGGATGGACGAGGCGCTGACCGCGATCGAGGCGGCGGCCTTCATCGGCCGGGACCGGCCGGTGCCGCTGCCGCTCGTGGTGCCGGGTGATGGCGGCGCGGCGCGCCTGTGGAGCGAGCCCGAGGCCAA